>CAYLSR010000100.1:0-6031 GCA_964385855.1 uncultured Mogibacterium sp. | reverse complement strand
CGCTCTCCCAACTGAGCTAATGGACCTTAGTGCTACCTGAGTATTATAGCACAATCAGCAAGAAAGTCCAGTACTTTTTAAAAAAAGTTTTCAATCAATCCCGCTGCGGCTGCAGCCCTTGAAATGAAAGGATTACAACCCTTCTTCCAGCAGTTCGCCGATGTTGTCGAGCACGATTTCGTCCTTCTCGACCTCGACTTTCTGCTCGATGTCTTTCTGATCCGACGCATAAACCTGCTTGACTTCGTCGATCCTGGCGCGTTCTTTGAGCCCGCTCTCGTAGGTGACCTTATCCCGCATGATCTCGGAAGGTTTGTTGACAAGAAGGAAGCCGCAGCCCTCTTCCGAGAACGCGATCCCCTCGAACTCTCTGCGCTGCCCCTTAAAGACGGTGGTCTCAACATCGTCAGCCGTCCACTCCCCGGCCTTGGAGGCCGGAACTGAGATGTATTCTCCGTCAGAGACGACGTAGAGGCGATCGTTCGCCGGATTGTAGCCGAAGGCCTGGCACAGATATCCCGGCGGATACCGCAGCCCCTGCGGGATCATCTCAAAGGAAACATGATCATCTTCGATCTTCCCTTTGTAAAAACGGATGGCGCCGCGCGGCACCCAGTTGGAGCCGACGCTCCGGGTGTAGGTCCAGCAGTTGCCCTCGCGGTCGAACACGAATGTCGGCGGGAAGACGTAGTCGCTGCTGAACCTGAAGTGGATCTCCTTTACCACGTCCAGCGTGTCCGGGTCTACCTGGACCAGCGTGGTGTTTTGTACCTTGGTCTCCCGGACATACCATAGCTCGTTTGTCGCCGGGTTGTAGGAGAGGGTCTGCCCGTGCCCTGTCACGATCTCCGGCCCGGCCGTTACGCCTTCTTTGTCTTCATCCGCGTAGGCTTCCTGCCCGTAATACTTTGACAGATCGACCCTGTAGATCCGCCCATGTCTGGCGTTGTCGTTCCCGGACTGATAGGAGGACATGACCCATGCGGTCTTCCCGTCCGGTGAGACCGTCATGCTCTGCGGATTTGGGATGCCGGTGTAGATGAGCGACTGGAATTGCGCATCCGTACCGGAAGTGCTTTCCAGCGTGGTGCTGTTTGAATACGCGTAGCTGTAGGTCGACATCGCCTGATTGCTGTTGTAGACCAGACGGTACCCCTTCGTAATGTAGTGCTGAAGCGCCAGATCGTTCTGATAGATGACTTCTTTAGCCTGTGAAGTGACCGACGCGCCGAGCACGATCATAAGCACCAGCAATGTCCGGAAAACGACTCTCCAAAGCGACACCTTCAAAAGAGTATCAGTCTTCAAGTCCGACCGGCCTGAGTTCACAGACGAGACCATCTCCGGACAAAAGTATCCTGTCTCCATTTTTCAGCGTCACCTCCTCTCCTTCAGGTTCCTGATCGATTTTATAGTAGTCGTATCCGACGTTATACTTGCAGATCTCCGATCCGTCCTTCGCGCGAAGCGCCGTAAAGATGCCGGCGCCGCCGGTGCATTCCACCGTGTAGCTGCCTTTCGGCAGATCCGTACCGACGATATAAGCGGTCTTTTCCTCCGTGAGCCCGGCAGAAGTCAGCGTATAGACTGAATCCGGCTTTTCTTCTTCGATCTTTTCGACCGCGTTTTCCGAAACTTCGGCCGGAACGGCCCAGTCGGCTTCCTTCAGTTCGTTATAATGGTCAAATTCGATCAGCACGGACACTTCCGGGGCAGCGGAATCTCCTTCCGTAGCCTGGCGAAGCTCGTGGATCTCGATCGAACGGAGTTTTCTTGAAAACTTGCTGAACGAATACGTAACGGTGCCGGATTCGAAACCAAAATCGGAATTATCTTTAAAAACAGCCGCAAAGAGCTCCTCCGTCACCTCTCCGGCCGGCAGCACGACCTGGAAAGAAGAAAATGTGCGGTGAAAGCCGGCTTCCTTAAGCACTTCATCCGAAACATCCAACAGGCTTGTCAGGCGAATGGACGGATCCGCTTCTTCAGACCTGATCCAGCTGTCTTCGGAAGACGTATAGAGGATGCCGCTGTTGGCTTCGTAATACCGTTCTACGGTGCTTCCCGACTTCTGATCGAGCGCTTTATAGACCATGGAGCGCTTCTGATATACGCCGCTCTCGCCGACTTTGGACACAGTCTTGTACACGACGGGGACTCTGAGAGAATCCTCTTCGATATTGTCGATTGCCTTCAGATCATCCGCACTCAGCGTGAGCGTCGTACGGACGGTCAGCGTCTCTTCATAGGTTTTAATATGATCAGCGCCGCGGTTTGCCGCATGAAACATCATGCCGGCACTTCTCGGCACAAAAAAGAGGTCGATGAGAAGCAGGATGATCATGATTTCCATGATCACGATCAGCAGGATCAGCTTTTCACGGTATTTCAGGCCTTTAATTGACGATATAATTTTATTCGTCCACTTCATCCGTTCCTCGCTGCTTATTGCTTTCTTGCTGTCACACGCTAACTATCATACCACATCCGAGCTGAATCTCCATGATGAATACGTGAAAAAATACAATACGCCTGTCTGAGCACCCGGCAGACGTATTGTACTCTGTCATTTTTTTCGTATGATAACAACTGAATTGTGCCTTACAATCTTACAATCGATCGGCTTCTATTCCCGACGGTCGATTTCGGTCTTCCTGTGTGCCTGTTTTGATCAATTGAACGACTGCTCTGTCCGGTTGATGATCTCGTCCTGCAGCGGTTTATCGAGATTCCGGAAGAAATCGCTGTAGCCGGCCACCCGGACGATCAGATCCTTATACTCCTCCGGATGCTTCTGCGCTTCGATCAGCGTCTGCCGGTCGATGACGTTGAACTGGATGTGGTGCCCGTCCATGGCGAAGTACGACCGGATCAGGCTGGCCATGTTCTCCAGCCCGGCGTTCCCCGCGACGACATCCGGCGTGAACTTCTGGTTGAGCAGCGTTCCGCTCGTCGCAAGATGATCCATCTTCGCGCAGGATTTGATGACAGCGGTCGGACCGTTCGTGTCCGCGGATTTCTCCGGTGAAATACCCTCCGAAACCGGTTTGTGCGCTTTGCGTCCGTTCGGCGTTGCCAGGATGACGTCTCCGAAGTAGACGTGGCACGTCGTCGGAAGCATATCGATCCCGTACGTGCCGCCGTTCGGCGTCCTGCGGCCGACGATCGTGTCGTGGTACAAATCGAAGATATCCCTCATGATGTCATCCGCGTAATCATCGTCATTGCCGTATTTCGGCGTCTTATCGTGCACGAGGCTGTAGATATAGTCGTATCCCTCGAAGTCATGATCCATCGCTTCGATGAGCTCTTCCATCGTGAAATTCTTTTCGTCAAAGACGTTGTACTTGATCGCCGCGGCCATGTCCGTCACCGTACCGATCCCGACGCCCTGGATGTACCGGGTATTGTACCTTGCGCCGCCCGCGTTATAATCCTTCGCGTTCGCGATGCAGTCATTGGTCACGACGGAGAGGCACGGTGCCGGCATGTGCTCGGCATAGATCCGCTCGATGACGTTGTTGCCGCGGATCTTGATATCGATGAAGTACTGCAGCTGTTTCCGGAATGCGTCCCACAGCGCCTTGTAAGATTTGAAATCCTTTGCATACCCCAGCTGCAGTCCGAGCTGTTTGCCGGAGTAATTGTCAAATCCGTTGTACAGCGTCAACTGGAAGATCTTCGGGATGTTCATATAGCCCGTCAGGATGTACGCTTCGCTTCCCCATGCGCCGGTCTCCACGCAGCCGGAGGAGCCGCCGCGGCGGGCGTCTTCCAGCGATTTACCGGCATGGATGAGCTCCATCACCTGGGCTTCCGTGTTGTAAAAGGCCGGCTGACCCCAGCCCTTCCGGGAGATCTCACAGGCGCGCTTCAGGAACCTCTGCGGGGTCTTTTTGCTGATCGTGACGTTGGAATTCGGCTGGACCAGCTTCATTTCGTCCATGCAGTCGAGGATCAGGTAGCTGACATTATTAACGCCGTTCCGCCCGTCCGGCGTGACGCCGCCGGTATTGATATTGGCAAAATCCGTATAGGTCGCGCTCTCCTTGAGCGTGATCCCGACCTTGACAGGCGCAGGCTGATTGTAGAACTTGACCCACAGGCACTCCAGGAGCTCCAGCGCCTTCTCATCGTCCAGAATGCCCTTCTGCACATCGCTTTTGTAATACGGGTTCAGATGCTGATCCAGGCGGCCTGGGCTGAACGCGTCCCACGGATTGAGTTCCGTCGTCACGGCAAGATGCGTGAACCAGTACAGCTGGATCGCCTGCCAGAAGGTCTCCGGCTTGTGCGCAGGAACCACCGCGCAGTTCGCAGCGATCTGAAGGAGCTCTTTTTTTCTCCGGGGATCTTTCTCCTCAGCAGCCAGTTCGGTCGCGAGGTCGTGATATCGCTTTCCGAGCAGGATGACCGCATCGCAGCAGATGTCCATCGCCTTGAGCTCTTCGTTCTTGTCATACGCTTCCGGATCGTTCATCCAGTCCAGCGCGTCCTGCGCCGCACGGATCTGTTCCTTGTAGTCCAGATACCCGGTCGTGAAAACCTGCTCTCCGCCGCAGGTATGCCCCGGGCCCCGCTGCTCCATGAATTCCGTGAACATCCCCGCTTCATAGCAGTCATGCCATTCCGGCGTCATCGCGGCGAGCAGCTTCTCTCGGATCGTCTTACCCTGCCAGTACGGGATGATCTCCGCCGCCTGAAGCGCGCGGTCTTCTTCCGTCGTGTGGAACGAGACCAGCTTGCGCTCGCTCATGATGATCATATCTTCTTCACTGTGGCAGCACAGTTCCGGGAAAGTCGGAGAGGCCTGCGGATCGCAGCCTTTTTCGCCGACGATCAGCTCATCTTCCCCAAGGTACAACGTCTTTTTCGAGAAGTACTCATAGAGCACCATCGCCCTCATGACGGGCACCGAATACCGGCCTTCGTTTTCACGATAAAAATCCGTCTCGATCTTCGCTCTTTCGAGATCGATGTGCACCGGCGTCGTCACGCTGATCTCCCTCAGCCTCCGGATCCTGTCATTCATGCCCCGTTTTTCCATTTCAGCCTCCGATCCTGGTATTGATAAACCCTGCGTTTTGAAACAACTTCTGAAACTCCTGCAATTCTTCCGCAGTCGGCGCATGCAGCCCGCTGCCCGGATACTCCCGCCCGATCCTCGGATACTTGCCGCTCCCGGTATCATGATACGGCAGGAGGTTGATCTGAACGGGCGCGATCCGGTTTTCCTTAACAAAGACGATCGTCTCCTGCATATTCCCTTCATTTCCATTGAATTCGCGGATCACGGGGATCCGAATGCAGATTTTCGCGCCGGCCTCCGCGAGCCGGACCAGATTGCTCAGGATGAGCCGGTTATCCGCGCCCGTGTACGCTCGGTGAAGCGCCAGATCCATGCATTTCACGTCGTAAAGAAACGTGCTGACATACGGCAGGATCTCCTCGAACCGTTCGAAGGGCGCCTGTCCGCAGGTATCGACCGCTAGATCGATCCCTTCACGGTGCAGCTCGCGGCAGAGGGCCTTCAGATAGTCCGTGTCGATCGTCATGACTTCACCGCCCGACAGCGTGACGCCTCCTCCGGATTGTTCGTAAAACATCCGGTCCTTGAGGACCTCCCGAACCAGTTCCGGGACCGTGTATTCCCTGCCCAGAATGTTTCTGGCGCCGGACGGGCAGGCCTTGACGCACCTGCCGCACCTGCCGCACAGAAGACATTTTGCCGGATCGGTCTCCGCTTTGCCGTCCCGGACCGCGACTGCCCCCTCCGAACAGCGCCTTTCGCAGTAGCCGCATCCTGTGCAGGACTCCCGGTTGAATTCGAGCTGAGGAGGATAGAGCTGCGTTTCCGGATTGTGACACCATACGCAGGAAAGCGGACAGCCTTTAAAGAACACGGTCGTCCGGATCCCGTCCCCGTCATGAATTGAAAACTTCTGAATGTTTGTCACATAATGCATCTCGGATTCCTCAGACCCTGTTTCAGACTGCGGTCGAATTTGTTAGTTTAATTATAATTGCTGCC
>CAYLSR010000099.1:0-6074 GCA_964385855.1 uncultured Mogibacterium sp. | reverse complement strand
GGCATGGGCGGTATCGTCAAAGAGGTAGTTCAGCGCACTGCCGTCCGTTCCTTTGCTCGCATCATTTGTAAGCTGTGGGTACCCCTGTCCGTTCAGATACGGCTGTACCAGACCCGTCGTTGGATCCGCGGTCCCCGTCCAGCTGTTGATGGAGGAATAATGGTCGTGGTTGTTGGTCCAGGCGTTCCATTGACCGTGAATATGACTGCCTTTATCACCATAGTCCTCTACGGTTCCGGCAGCGCCCGGGTAGAACTTGAACACATGCCCGCTGTTGATGCCCTGGTTGTTACCATTGCCTCTCAGATAGCCGTTTTCAACGTAATAGTTCGTGCTTCCGCCAGTCACATCATCATCTTTGATGTGATTTACGTATGAACGATTCCCACTATAGTCATACCAGTCGAAATCCCAGGAATCAAACGCATCCCCAGTATGCCCCGGCCAGCCGTTTTTCCCTTGAGAGTTCCGCAGGCTATCCGTGATCCAGTAGTCAAACAGGTCGATCGTCGTCCCGTTCGGGTTGTTGATGGTCTGAACGATCTGCCCGCCCTGGCCGTCATCGATGATCGGCGCATCCTGCGCGTCCGTCACCTTGATGACGAATTCCTCGCCGGTCTTCATCTTGATGGTCAGGGTCTCCTCGGTGTCGAACGGCTTCAGCGCGATCAGCACCCAGTCCGGCGCCTTGAACTGACGTATGTAGATGGTGCAGAACTCCTGATCTGTCGTGCCCTGCGGATACTGTGGCAGTAGCCTGTTGTCCTGCATAATCTTCCAGGTCGCGGTATCCTCCTCCACCTTCTCGACCCACAGCAGCTTCGGCTTGCTGAACTTCACGCTCTCGATGTTGCCGAGCACCTCGTCGATCTTGCTGTCGAGCGCCGGGCTCTCGCCTTCGACCTTCACGCCGTCCGTCAGGATCCCGAGGTCCTTGATGAGCTGGCGGAAGCCCACGGCGTCTCCACCGCTGATGCTGTACTCGAAGGTCTTCCCGTCAAGCTCGAACGCGAAGTCCACCGTGTAGCTCAGGATGAACTGGCTGAACCCGCTGGTCTCGAAGGTGAATCCGCTGATCTCCTCCAGTTCACCGGTCGGCTCGTGGAGTTCGTCGCCGGTCTTGGCGTTGACCGCTTCTTCGGAAGACGCCGCCTTCGCGCCGTTGTTTGCGCTCAGCTGCACGTCAAGTTCCTCCACCTCGCCGTCGTGCAGGTGGAAG
Organism: uncultured Mogibacterium sp.; assembly: GCA_964385855.1. Lineage (GTDB taxonomy): Bacteria > Bacillota > Clostridia > Peptostreptococcales > Anaerovoracaceae > CAYLSR01. The sequence continues at coordinate 4,855 of CAYLSR010000099.1, read as the reverse complement.
AGGCGGAAGTTTTTGCCGGTGACGTTCTCCGGCAGGGCTACATCGACTTTGAATCCTTCGTAATCGCTCTCATCGACATTGTCGAGCGCGATGTCAAACACCTGGAACTGCGCGGTTTCATCCAGGTCGTCGATCTGTTTGCCGACCTGGTTGATCGCATACTTGCTGTTCACCGCTCTGGCATGGCCATCCGCATCCTCCGGGAGGTCGGAGCCGTCCACGGTCGAAACGATGGCCGTGCCCAGGTCGATCTCCGATTTGCCGGAAGTCTCCGAAGGCTCTTCCGCAGGCTCATTCTCCTGCACTTCCGCCGGTGTCGGCTCTTCGCCGCCGGACGGTATCTCTGTCACCGCGCCGGTCTGCCCGCCTCCTGTGGATGGTTTCTGCGTGAGGTCTGCTTCTCCGCTCCCCGGCTCTTCTTCATCGATGCCTGTGACTTCACCGGTCTGTGCCGGTTCCTCCGAGGTCTGTTCCACCGAAGGGATGTCAATACCGCCCTGACTGCCTGCTTTTTCTTTGTCCAGTGTCAAAGCAGGTAAAATCAGCACGTAGGTCGTCACAAAGACCACGATGATCGATAGAGTCAGCAGCAGAGTTCGCTGCCGCCGCATCGCGGGCTCGATCGCCCTTATGATTCTGTCTAAGTAGTTCGCGAGTTTCATATCAACCCTTCTTATCCCGGCTCACTCCTCCACGCTTGCGCATCCGAGCACGAATTGCGTCTGCTCATCCGTCCGGTAGCAAAGCATCAGATCGTAATCCGCCGTATCCCAATCTTTCAGATGCAGCTGAGTATATGCCTGATAGTTATACCGCACGCCGTCGATGTCCGTGAAGATGACCACATCTCCCGGACGGACTCCGGCGAGCCCGCGAAAAACATCTTTCCTGCCGCCGATCAACCGGAAATTTCCTTTGACCGGCGAACCGCTGACCCAAGTGATAAAGTACTCTTTCTCCGTTCCCTGCGCCGCGACCGGAGCTATCAGCTCCAGCGCCGGGATCTCAATACATCCGACGATATCGGTCTCCTGTATGGACATGGCCCCCAGAGGGTCGCGGCCGATGCCGGAAACCCCCGTGTCGACGCCGAAATTCGGGATCAGTTCGGCCATGATCTCCAGTGTATCCTGCGCTTCCCTGCTTGCCTGATGCCTCTGCAGCGGGTCATAGCCGTAAAACGCGGCACAGACTGCCAGGATCAGGACCACAAGGAGCAGGATCCTCTTGCGCAACAGAAGACGGTCATTCATCAGCTTTCCTCTTCTTCGTCCTCTTCTCCGCGCCTTCTGATGAGGAATACAAGCAGTGCGAGGAGCGCAGCCATCGCTGCGGCCAGGCCGATCAGGATGGTCGATCCGTAGCTATTGTCCGTCGACGAACCGTTCTGGTCGAGGTCCTGATACTGCTGTGGTGTGCTTGCCTGAGGCGTCTCGATATCTCCGATCTGAGCGTTCTCACTTATGCCCGCTTCAGCGCCCTGCGGTGCGTTGGTGCCCGCAGGATTGAACGCGGTGCCCGGCGCCTGCGGTCCCGGCCGTCCGCCGTTCCCGCCGTTGCCGTTATTGCCATTGTTGTTTCCACCGTTGTTGTTATTGCCGTTGTTGTTCCCGCCGTTCGCCGCGGCCTTGTCGTAGATGAACGTGATGATGTTCTGCGACTCGTCCGTCGAGAGGGTCTTGGCGAGGTTGTACGCTCTCGGCTGGTAGCCTTCGACGTAGCGGTATGCCACGACCGGCTTGTCGCCCGGCATGCCGTACAGCTTGTCGTTGCTGCGGAGCGTATTGCCGTTTTCGTCCTGATACTGGACGGTGTACGACACGAGCGCGCCCTTGAGCCCGTAAGCGACTTCGTAGGAAACGTCGGTGTCCGCCACGAAATTGAGGTTCTGGAAACCGGTCGTCTCGTCATTGTCGTGCCCGGTGATCCGGAAGCCGCGGACGTAGTATTTGCTGTTGTCGAGCTCATACCCGAGGTCGCTCAGGCTGATGTCGACGGTATCGCCCGGTTCGAATTCCTGCTCCCAGACCTTGGTATCGCCCGCGAAATGCCCCTGCGAGCCGGAGTAGATCTGGACCTTGTAGGTCGTCTGCGCGGAAACCTGCAGCACCGAGCAGAACGTGAAGATCATCGCGATCAGCAGCGGGAGGATCCACTTTCTCTTCATGCGTCCTCACCGTCCTTCCTGCTTCTTCTCCAGAAGATCAGCGCGAGGATCAGGAGAACGATCGCGCACGCGTTGACCGTGATCAGGAAATACAGCCTGTTCCGGTCGCCGGTATTGATGCGGCTGGTCGGCGGATTGTCCGGCTTCTCGCCCTTCTTTTCCACCGCGTAGCTGACCATCAGGGCACCGTAGGTGTCCATGTAATCGTTGACTTCCGCCTCGCCGTCGAAGTACACGTACAGGTTCGTTTTGGCCTGCTGGCCTGCCCCGAGCTCCTGCACGAAGAAGTATTCACCCGTCGCGTTGGTCGCCTGCAGGAGGCCTTCGAGGTCCTCGACGACCGTCTCGCCGCCGACCTCCGAGTTGTTGAAGAGCACGGTCTCCTTGCCGTCCGGCCCAATGTTGACCAGGCGGTAGGTGTATCCGCCGTTCTCGGCCGGATCCTTGCTCTGCTCCAGCGTCTCGAGGACTCTGTTGCGCATGTACCACTCGGTGGTATCCTTCGTCGCGTTCTTATAGGTGATGGTATACTCGATGTCGTCGCCCGGCTCCATGTTGCGGACCGTGGCCGCGAACGAATCGGAATCGAAGTCCGACTCGATCTTCGAGCTGCCGTTGTACACGCATTCTTCCGTGAAGGAACTGGATTCTCCGTAGCAGGCGGTGCTCATGCCGAGGACCAGCGCCGCTGTCAGAGCCAGCGTCAGGAGGAATGTGAATGATCTCTTTACAGTCTTCATCATGCCCTCCTTCCTAACTGTTCTTCACGGTGACGGTCTGTGTGGCCGTGTTGACCGTGACATTCTGTACGCCCCAGAGGCTCTTGATCGCGTCGTTGACGTTGTGCGTCTGCAGCGACTGCACGTCGGCTTCGATGACGATCCACAGCCCGTCGTAGGCGTATTTGTAGGTGTAGGTGGTCTTGCCGCCGGCATCCTTCTCGCCCTTGATGACTTCCATGTCCTCAATGATGCGGTCGTTGACGCGGAGCTTGTTGACGACCGGCGCCGATTCCGCGCCGCCCTTCAGCACCTTGTTCAGGTAGAACGTCCGGCGCTCGGAAGTGGCCTCGCCGTTGTTGATCTGCCACGCGCCGTCATTGTATGCCTTGCGGGTGTTTCCGTCCTGGTAATACAGTTCGATGAGGCTTGGGTCGAGGTCCGGCCGCTTGCGGATGATGTTGCCGTTCTCATCGCACTCCGCCCAGTACGTCTTGAGGCTGATCCTCACGTATTCGTTGATGCCCGTCACGTTCTTCGCGCCGATCTTCTCTTCGTAGACGCGGCCCGGCTCGAACGTCTGCTTCAAAGGCAGGATCAGCGCCTTCTCCGGATCCGCGATCGTCGCGTCGCCGTTCTCGACGAGGGCGACCGCCAGATGATCGAGCTCAAACTGCGCGTTGTAGTCCTCGGAGAAAATCGTCAGCTGCGCTCTCGTCCCGATATATCCGCCGCCCACGAACAGGAGCAGCGCCAGAGCGAAGAGCGCGATGGATATCTTTGGAAGCTTTTTGATCTTCGTCTTCATCTGCTCTCCCCCTTACTCCGCGTGGATCTCCGGGAATTCGTCCGCCGCCCAGCCTTCCGGCGCGATGACGACGTTGTTCACATCGTAGACCGCCGGCGCGGATTCCTGCACGACGATGATGTCCATGTCGGACAGCTCGAGCGTGACCGGCACGTCCTTCACGCTGGCCGTGATCGAGGTCGTCTCCTCGCCCGGTGCCAGCACATGCTTGTAATAGTACCAGTCGCCGCTGAGGACCCAGCCGTCGCCGACCGTCGGAACGGTCATTTCATCCGGTCCGAAGATCCGGACCCGGACGACCACGCTGGCCGATTTCCCCGGTTCACCGGTATTCACGATCGTGATCGTCTTCTCCATCTCCTGGACTTCTTCCTCGATCACGGTCTCACCCTTGAGGTTGATCCTGGCCTCGCCGATCTGCTCTTCATAATCACTGAAGTACGCTCTCGTCAGACCGAGCGGCACCAGCAGGAGCAGGAGCACTGCCAGCAGGACCAGTTTTTTGTTTCGATCCATTACTTTCATGCTGCTGTCCTCCTACTTCGGGGAATCCTGCCCGAGCCCAACCGCATGGTCGAATTCGAAGCTGTTCCCGTTCCCTCCGGTTTTCATCTTGAACTTGTTGATCACGCCCGCGCTGTACTGCGGGTTGTCGTAGGTGTTTTCGAATTCCACGATGTACTTGACCGTCCCGTCCTCCAGCACGGTGCGCTCCGCGAATTTCTCGGTCTCCTCATCTTCCGGCGCGGTGTTGCCGGTGTAGACTTCTTTGACCTTGAGGCTGAGCACGTTCCGAGGGATGTTGGTCACTGGGAGCTTCTGCTCCGGCCCGGTGGTCGGATCGTACTGCAGGCCGACGATCTTGTGATAGACCTGTTCGCCCTGGCCGTCCGCCTCCGAGTACCCCGTAAGCTCGAACACGAGCGATGGGCTCACCTTGCCGCTGTGCACGACGTAGTCCGGCATCGTCTTGGTGATCTCGAGCTCCGGCCGGCTGAAGGTGTTGGTGATCGTGATGATTTTCTTGCCGTCCTCTTCGTCATCGCCTGCGTAGTTCTCGATGTTGAGCACCGAGTAGTTCTTCTGATCTTCGATCGTCAGCTCCTCCACGCAGAACCACTTGGTCGGATCATTGTGCTCCTGATCCGCCTCCCAGGCGAA
>CAYLSR010000098.1:0-6076 GCA_964385855.1 uncultured Mogibacterium sp. | reverse complement strand
CCTCCGTAGTCTTTTTGGCCGGACGGTAATCCGGGTTGGCGGACCGCTCCTCCTCGATGCATTTGATCAGCGCGGACAGCTTGTCCGCCGCCTTGACCAGGCGCCGCAGGTACCGCTCCTCCTCGGTGTCTTCCGCCCGGAAGATGGCCTCATACGCCGGCCGGAGGTCTGCCGGCAGCCGCTTCAGCAGGTGTTCCTCCGCCGCGTGCTCCACCTCTTTGTAGGCTGTACGGATATTACTGTTGAGGTATTTGACCGGCGTCGGCATGTCGCCGGTGATGATCTCCGACGCGTCGTGGTACAGCCCGATGAGCGCGGCCCGCTCCGCGTCCAGCGATTTGCCGCAGCGAACGTTGCCGATCACGCAGAGCGCATGCGCGATCATCGCGACCTCCAGGGAGTGCTCGGAGAGCGTCTCCTGCCGGGAGTTGCGCATGAGCGCCCAGCGCTCGATGTATTTCATCCTTGATAATGTCGCGAAGAAACCGTATGACATCCCGGGATCCTTTCTTCTCATAAAACGGCCTGCCCGGACGGGGCAGGCCTCTGGTTTGCGCAAACGATCCGTCAGCTTCCTTTACTTGAACTCCTTGCCCGTCAGGAGCTGATACGCCTCTTTGTACTTCTCGATCGTCTTCTCGATGATCTCGTCCGGCAGCAGGTAGTCGCTGTCCGGATTCGCCTTGAGCCAGTCGCGGACGAACTGCTTGTCGTAGGACGGCTGCGACTTGCCGACTTCATAGCCCTCGAGCGGCCAGAACCGCGAGCTGTCCGGCGTCAGGACTTCATCCGCCAGGACGACCTCGCCGTTTTCGTCGAGCCCGAACTCGAACTTCGTGTCCGCGATGATGATCCCCTTCTCCAGCGCGTAATCGGCGCACTTCCGGTAGATCGCCAGCGTCAGATCGCGCGCCTTCGCCGCCAGCTCCTCGCCGCGGCCCGGGAACGCCTTCTCCATGACTTCGATGCTCTTCTCGTAGGAGATGTTCTCATCGTGATCCCCGATTTCCGCCTTGGTGCTCGGCGTGTAGATCGCCTCCGGCAGCTTCTGGGATTCCTGCAGGCCCTCCGGCAGGCGGATGCCGCACACTTCGCCGGTCTTCTTGTAGCTCGCCCAGCCGCTTCCGGTGATGTACCCGCGGACGATGCACTCGAGCGGGAACATCGTGAGCTTCTTCACCATCATCGTGCGGCCCCGGAAATCGTCGTTCCGGAAGAACTCCGGCATGTCGTCGACGTCCGCCGAGATCACGTGATTCGGCACGATGTCCTTGGTCAGGTCGAACCAGAACTCCGACATCTGCGTGAGGATCGCGCCCTTGCCCGCAATCTTGTTCTTGAGAATATGATCAAACGCCGAGATCCTGTCGGTCGCGACCATGATCAGGCTGTCCCCGTTGTCGTAGATCTCGCGTACTTTGCCTTCTTTGAACGGTGTGTATGCTTTCATGTGAGCCTCCTTTGTCTCTGTTTTCCTGTCAGCGGTACTATTCTATCACTTATGAAACGCGGTTTCCACGTGTTTTATCAAAAAGAATCACTCTCCCGCGCTGTCCCGGCGCTCCCGCAGGGCCTGCTTGTCGTGCTGACGGATCGCCGCCATCTCCTCTTTGGAAAAAGGCTCCTCGCGCGTCACCTCGCCCTTGTCCTCGAGTTCCGCCTCCTTCAGCGGCTCGATGTACTCGTCCAGCCCGTTCTCGCGGAAGTACCGCCGGAACGCGGACCGCACGAACGAAGCGTCCTTGCGCACCAGATAGACGCGATAGTAATAGTTCTCCTCATAGCGGAGCACCTTCCCGAAATCCAGGTACGGGACCACCACGATATCGCCCTCCCGGTTCTTCCGGTACAGCCCCGTGTTCATCCATTCCCCGTCCGCCAGAAGCTGCTGGCTGAGCTTGACATCCTTCTTGCGCGGCATGACCTGCGCGGTATATTCGTAAATCTCCATCGCAATACCTCCTCGATCTATTATATCGTAGATGGCCAATGCTTTCCATAGCGAAAACGGCGGGGCGGGGTGATTGACGGGTGACCGTAATTCTTAGCATCACCCGTCAAGCCGGAGGGTAGCGATTGACGGGTGATCGTAATTCCCAGCATCACCCGTCAAGCCGAAACCCGCCTGGTGACGGAAGAGCGCAAATTCCGGTCCTCTTCCGTCATTCCGGAACCCGCCTAGTGACGTATGAAAGCAAATCCCCCGACTCTTCCGTCATTCCGGAACCCGCCTGGTGACGGGTGAACGTAAATCCCCGCCGTCTCCCGTCAATCCGAGCGGTTCAAAGTGTTGACAAGCCCCCATGCGGCGTGTATAATCTGTAGCGTGCTACGTAAATTGGCGGTATCGTCCGCCGCAAAGAAAGGAATCAACATGCATCACTGCAGTGAGGATATCGGCTTTCTGATCAAGCAGATCAGCGGCAAAATGCAGGCACATGCCGATGCCGAAATGAAGTGCACGGAGCTGACCTATTCGCAGTTCCACGTGCTCGGGTATCTCGCCCGCCACGGGATGGAAGCGCCGCAGAAGGAGATCGAGGAGTTTCTGGGGGTCTCTCATCCGACCGTTGCCGGGCTCGTGAAGCGGCTGGAAAGCAAGGGCTTCGTCGCGACGCGGGCGGATGAACAGGACCGGCGAACGAAGCTCGTGCGGCTCACGGACAAGGCGCTGGCCCTTGGGGATCACATGCGCGAGGAGCGCCGGAAGGGCGAGGAAAAGCTTCGGGGGTCGCTGACGCCGGCAGAAGCGGAGGAACTGTTGAGGCTTCTGAAGATCGTCTATGCGAACATCCTGTCCGAAGAAGGCACTTCATCCAACAGATAAGAAAGGACCGTTATGATCATGACATTACTCAAAAGCGTGCGGGAATACAAGCGGGCTTCCATCCTGACGCCGATCTACGTCGCGGGGGAAGTGCTGCTGGAGTGCGCGCTGCCCTTCATCATGGCCATGCTCATCGACGAGATGACCGGGGAGTCTATGGAGCCGATCCTCAAATACGGCGGGATCCTCCTCGTCATGGCTTTCCTGTCGCTGTTCTGCGGCGTTCAGTCGGGCAAGGCGGCCGCCACAGCGAGCACCGGGTTCGCGAAGAACCTGCGGCAGGACCTCTTCTACCGGGTGCAGGACTTCGCGTTTGCGGACATCGACCGGTTCTCGACGTCGTCGCTCGTCACCCGCATGACGACGGACGTGACAAACGTGCAGAACGCCTTCCAGATGATCATCCGGATCGCGGTCCGGACGCCGCTGATGTTCCTCTTCTCGATCATCATGGCGTTCTCGATCAACAAGGAGATGGCCCTGATCTTCGTGTGCATCATCCCGATCCTGGCGGTCGCCCTTATCGCGATCATGCGGACGGTCATGCCGATCTTCAAGCGCATCTTCAAGAAATACGACGCGCTCAACAACTCCGTCCAGGAGAACGTCTCCGGCATCCGGGTCGTCAAGTCCTTCGTCCGGGAGGACTATGAGATCGAAAAGTTCAGCCGGGCGTCCGAAGAAGTCCGCCGGGATTTCACCCACGCGGAACTCATCATCGCGCTGAACGGGCCGATCATGAATTTCTGCCTCTTCTCGGCGCTGCTGCTCGTCGACTACCTCGGCGCGCGCATGATCATCTCGAGCGGCGCGACCGCGCTCACGACCGGAGAGCTCTCCTCGCTGATCACCTACGGCATCCAGATCCTCATCTCGATCATGATGCTCTCGATGGTCTTCGTCATGATGACCATCTCCGAGGAATCCGCCCGCCGGATCGTGGAGGTATTAAACTACGAAAGCACCCTCCTCTCGCCGGAAAACGGCCTCACGGAGGTGACGGACGGCAGCATCGACTTCGACCACGTCAGCTTCAAATACTCCGCCTCGAGCCGGCGGAACGCCCTGTCCGACATCGATCTGCACATCCGGTCCGGGCAGACGATCGGCCTCATCGGCGGGACCGGTTCGGCCAAGACCACGCTGATCCAGCTCATCCCGCGGCTCTATGACGTCACGGACGGGACCGTCCGGGTCGGCGGGCACGACGTCCGCGAGTACGACCTCGAAACCCTGCGGGACGCGGTCGCCGTCGTCCTGCAGAAGAACGTTCTCTTCTCCGGCACGATCAAGGAGAACATGCGCTGGGGCAAAGCGGATGCGACCGACGCCGAGATCGAGCACGCCTGCCGGCTGGCGCAGGCCGATGAATTCATCCGGCAGTTCCCGGATCAGTACGACACCTTCATCGAACAGGGCGGCACCACCGTCTCCGGCGGCCAGAAGCAGCGCCTCTGCATCGCCCGCGCCCTGCTCAAGGCACCGAAGATCCTGATCCTCGACGATTCGACCTCCGCCGTCGACACGCGGACCGACGCGATAATCCGGAAGGCGTTCCGCGAGGAGCTCCCGGATACGACCAAGATCATCATCGCCCAGCGCATCGCCTCCGTCGAGGACGCCGACCGCATCCTCGTGCTGGAGGGCGGCCGCATCGCCGAGAGCGGGACCCACGAAGAGCTGCTCGCGCACGGCGGCATCTACAGCGAGATCTACTATTCACAGACCAGCGGAAAGGAGGAGCAGTCAGCATGAGTGACAAGAACAAAAACGCTCTCCCGGCAGCTGCCGGCCTCCCGGCCGGGCAGACCGCCGCTCCTTCCGGAGACCCTGCGGCAGAACGCCGCGCGGCGCTGGAACGCAAATACGCGCACAACGTCCAAAACCGCCGGCGCGGCGGGCGCCAGCACGGCGCGATCAGCACGAAAGGACTGGACGGCAGCGTCATCAAACGCCTCGCCGGGTTCGTCTGGAAGAACTATAAATTCCGGCTGATCGTCGTGGTGTTCTGCGTCGTCTTTTCCGCGCTCTCCACGACGGTCGCCGCGTTCTTCATGCAGCAGCTGATCGACAACGTGATCCTGCCGGGCGTCAATCACGGGTTTTCCGCCGTCCGGGGCGAACTGATCCGCATCATCACGATCATGGCGAGCATCTACGGGATCGGCGTCCTCACCTCCTACATCCACGCCCGCTTCATGGCGATCGTCGCGCAGGGCACGCTCAAGCGCTTCCGCGACGCGATGTTCCGCAAGATGCAGACGCTGCCGATCCGCTACTTCGACACGCACGCGACCGGCGACATCATGAGCACCTACACCAACGACACCGATACGCTCCGGCAGATCATCGGGCAGAGCTTCCCTTCACTCGTGCAATCCCTGCTGTCGATCCTGTCCGTCTTCATCATGATGCTCTACTACAGCATCTGGCTGACGCTGACGGTCATCGCCGTCCTGGTCGTCATGGTGCAGATCACCAAGAAGTTCGGCGGGGAAAGCACCCGCTACATGCTGGCGCAGCAGCGCTCTCTGGCGACGGAGGAAGGCTTCATCGAGGAGATGATGTCCGGCCAGAAGGTCATCAAGGTCTTCACGCACGAGGCGGAGGCCCGGGAGGAATTCGACTTCCTCAACGAGCAGCTCCGCTCCGACGGCGAACGCGCCAACATCGCGGGCAACATCCTGATGCCGATCCTGCACAACGTCGGCAACGTGATGTACGTGCTGATCGCCTTCATCGGCGGCCTGCTCGTCATCCTCGGCACGACCAACTTCAGCCTGCACGGCATCCACCCGATCACGATCGGGATCATCGTCTCCTTCCTCAGCATGTCGCGGCAGCTGTCCCAGACGGTCGGCCAGGTCTCCTCGCAGGTCGGCGCCATCGCCATGGGTCTCGCCGGCGCACGGAGAGTCTTTGCGCTCATCGATGAGGAGCCGGAGGAGGACCACGGGACCGTCACGCTGGTCAACGCCGTGCGGAACGAGGACGGCACCCTGTCGGAGACGCCGGAAAAGACGCACCTCTGGGCCTGGAAGCACCCGCATAAGGACGGAACGGTCGAGTACGTCGAGCTGAAGGGCGATGTGCGGATGGAGCACGTGGACTTCGGCTACGTGCCGGAGAAGGAAGTCCTCCACGACATCTCGCTCTTCGCGAAGCCGGGGCAGAAGATCGCCTTCGTCGGCGCGACCGGCGCCGGCAAGACGACGATCACCAACCTGATCAACCGCTTCTACGACATCC
>CAYLSR010000097.1:0-6095 GCA_964385855.1 uncultured Mogibacterium sp. | reverse complement strand
GTGGGCGCCTGTCCGCAGAAGATCATCCGCCTCGTGCCGGAAAAGGCGCAGGTCCACGTCCTGTGCTCCAACAAGGACAAGGGCGGTGTGACCCGCAAGGCCTGCTCGAACGGTTGTATCGGCTGCGGCAAGTGCGCGAAGGTCTGCAAGTTTGAGGCCATCACGGTCGAGGACAACCTCGCCCGCATCGACGTGTCGAAGTGCAAAAACTGCGGCATGTGCCTCAAGGAGTGCCCGACCGGCGCGATCAACAGCTACAACATCAAGCACGCCAAGATGGCGATCAAGGCCAAGGAAAAGGCCGAAAAAGAAAAGGCTGAGAAGGCTGCGGCAGCAGCGAAGGCCAAGGCAGAGAAAGAAGCCGCAAAGGCTGCGGAAGCTGCTGAGGCGAAGGCTGCGGGAGCGGCTCCGGAGGCCTGAACAGAACCTACAATATGTAAATCATAAGAAAGACACCCTGCGGCCTTCGCGCTGCAGGGTGTCTTTCTTCGTGCCGTGCTTCGGTTATTTCGGCAGCCGGCGCAGGATCAGCTGCGCGGCGATGCCGATGAGGATCCCGCTGATCATCCCGCTGAAGAGCAGGACCGGGAAGTAGAAGAAGATCCGGAGGTCTTCGATCAGGGCGGCCGCGGTGAGGAGCTGCCCGACGTTGTGCAGAACACCGCCGGCCATGCTGACGCCCGTGGTGCTGAAGAGCCGCGTCCGCTTGAGGAGTGCCATGCCGATCAGGCTGAGCACGCCGCCGGCGAGGGCGTACAGCGCGCCAAACAGTCCGTTGAAGAGGAGCCCGGCGATGACGATGCGGATGCCGTTGACGGCGGCGGCTTCCCGTACGCCGTACCGGTAGAGTGCGATGACGCAGACGATATTGGCAATTCCCAATTTGATGCCCGGAATGCCCGGATTGTATGGTATAATGGCTTCGACATAGGAGAAGATCAGCGCCAGCGCGGCCATCAGCGCGATCTGCGCGACGCGGCGCGACCGGCGGTCCGCGGCGCGGTGATCCCCGGCGCCGGAGCGGTCAGCTGGAGATGGCATCGTATCCTTCTCCTTTCCCGTCGATGCGCACCACGACGCGGTTCGGCAGGCAGATAATGCTCTCGCCGGCGCGCGTGATCGACGCGTGTTTGACGCAGATCTGATTCTTGCAGGAGGCCTCCGTCACGCGGACGGTGCCGTCCCGGATTTCGACCGTATTGGCATGGTCTCCGGAGGTGACGGTGACGATCCTGTCTTCTGCGAGCGGGTAGGTCCCGTAGAGCTCTCCCGCGACCGTGATGACGACGCGGTCTCCGACGCTGTCCTGAAAGGAAAGGCACACGGAAGCCGCGATGCCGGTCACGACCAGCACCGCCATCAGGATCAGATCGGCTTTGCGGAAAAACTCTCTCAACGCTCAACTCCTGTCATTCAGAATGAACCGGAAAGGAAGACAGCATGATCAGGATCAGACGATCGCGGATCGCAGCGTTCCTCGCTGTACTCTGCCTCATTATATCACAGACCGGCTGCAATAGTAACCGCAATGTCCGGCCGGTCACCGGCGAAGAATATTATCTGGATACGATCTGCCGGATCTCGGTCTACGAGATCAACGGCGGACCGGACGAGGCGGAAGCGCAGGAAGCCATCCGCCTGGCGTTTGAGCGCTGCAAAGAGCTGGATCAGAAGCTCACAAACAAGAACGATACGAGTGAGGTCGGGCAGATCAACGCGGCCGGCGGGGAGTGGGTCGCCGTCTCCGACGACACGATCGAGGTCATCAAGGCCGGGATCCGCTACGGTGAGCTCTCGGATGGCGCCTTTGACATCACGATCGGGCCGGTTACGGATCTGTGGGATTTCCACGCGGCGGAGCTTGGACAGGAACCGGTGGTGCCGGACCGGGAAGTGGTAGACCGCGCGCTGAAGCACGTCGACTACAGGGCGGTCGAGATCCGGGACGGGGAAGTCCGGCTCAATGATCCGGAAGCAAAGCTCGACCTCGGCGGCATCGCCAAGGGCTATGTGGCCGATGAGATGACCGAGGTGCTGGAAGAAGCCGGCGTGACTTCCGCCATCATCAACCTCGGCGGCAACATCTCCGCGATCGGCGTCAAACCCGACGGGAGCGACTTCGTCATCGGCATCGAGAAGCCGTACAGCGACCGAACGGAGATGATCGGCAGCACCCGCGTAAGGGACGCCACGGTCGTGACGTCCGGCGTCTACGAGCGGCAGTTCGAGCTGGACGGGAAGATCTACCATCACGTGCTGAGCACCGAGACCGGTTTCCCGGTGGAAACGGACCTCGATGCGGTGAGCCTCGTCGCCGCGAAAGGGCATTCGATGGATGCGGACGCGATGAGCACGATCTGCCTGATCAAGGGCCTGCAGGACGGAAAAGATTTCATAGAACGGACCGACGGCGTTGAAGCGGCCTTCTGCCTGGCGGACGGCACGATCGAGCGGACGGAGGGGATGAAGCTGAAGGACGATTGACAGCATAGCCGAATTCAGTTATAATACAGCTATATGGGAGGTGCGGTATGCCGATCATCAAGTCAAGCGCAGAACTGCGCAACAACTACAATGTCATTTCAAAACTGTGCCATGAAAGCCGTGAAGCTGTTTTTATAACGAAAAACGGCAGCGGTGATCTGGTTGTAATGAGCATTGATGAATACGAAAACCTGATGGGACGCCTTGAATTATACAAGATGATCCATGAAGGGCTGGATGATGTCCGTGAAGGCAGGACGAAGCGCTACGAAAACGCTATGGCTGACATCAGGAGGCGTAAAACCAGATGAGCTATGAGATCCGGATGACGAGGAAAGCAGAACTGGATATCGGCGAAGCGTGGGATTACATCAGCTATGATCTCCTGAACCCGGATGACGCAGACAGCCTCCTTGACAAAATAGATGAAACCGTTCAGACACTATGTGAAATGCCCGAGAGATTTGCGATCATCGACGATCCGGTTTTGAACTCTCTGGAAATAAGATTTACCAGAGTCGGAAACTATCTCTTGTTTTATATGGTTTCTGCAGAAGAAAACTGCGTTTACATCATTCGCTTTCTGTACGAACGTCGGAACTGGATCGGGATCCTCAGAGGGGGAGCGTGATTCCCTTTAAAGCATGCTTTGATGCACTTTCACAGGGGAAAAAGAAGAAAAGCCACAAGACCCGCGCAGCGCGGGAACACAGATTGTGGCTTTTTTGCTTGCGGCAACCACATCTTGTAAAAAGTGGGTTTTTACCAAATAAATTTATCCGTAAACTAAAATTAGTTGACAATAATAATTATTTTTTCGCTCTTTTGTCTTGAATTCGCTTGTTTCCCGGTGCTAAAATGTGTTCTGTAGAAGTCCGTCTATGCCCAAAAGGCGTGCGGACAGGCAGAAAACTTCGGTCAGACCGCCGGATCCGGGAGGGTAATAAAGCGGACCGCGGCTGATCTTACGGAAAGAACAGATCAGGAGGAGATTATGAAGAGCAGAGCGAGTGCATTGCTGTCATTGGTGCTCTCACTGATGATGGTGATCCAGTTCACGGCTGTGATCCATGCGGATACCTCTTCAGTCGCAAAGATCGGAGATACGGAGTATGAGACGCTGCAGGCCGCGATCGATGCCGCGCAGGCAGGCGAAACGGTCACGATACTCCGGGATGTGACGGATGCGGACGGCGCAGTCGTGGAGAGCGGCAAGAGTGTGGTCATCGATCTGAACGGCTGCACTTACAACATCAGCGGCGAGCTGGTGGGGGAAGCGGACGATGAGAGCTCCAGGACCTGCGGGTTCTACCTGCAGCCGTCTTCGACCTTGACGATCATGAACGGCACCGTCAGCTCTTCGAGCGCGGCGATGCTGGTCCAGAATTTCGGCAACCTGACGCTGCAGGACGTCACTCTGGACGGTTCCTCCAGCGGGGTCGTTCAGTACGTCCTGAGCAACAACAGCGGCGTTGTCGAGATGATCGGCGGTACGAATATCTACGCGGCATCGGGCTGCGTGGCCTTTGACGTCTGCTGGGCGCCGGCTTATCCGGGCGGAACGCAGGTCACGGTCAACACCTACGGTACGA
The DNA here is from genome assembly GCA_964385855.1 of uncultured Mogibacterium sp. Taxonomy (GTDB): domain Bacteria; phylum Bacillota; class Clostridia; order Peptostreptococcales; family Anaerovoracaceae; genus CAYLSR01. Next base: position 2,019 of record CAYLSR010000097.1, on the reverse strand, counting down.
TCAGTGGGATCGTGCAGCTGGACGGCTGGGATGAGAACACCGCGCCGCCTTCGGCGAGCACCCTGACGATCAACAGCGGGACCTTCAACGGCAGCCTCGCTGTCGACGAATCGGTCTTCCCGAACGGAGAGGACGGCAAGAACCCTTGTCTCACCATCGCGGCGGGGACCTTCTCGTACGAGATCCCGGAGGCCTATCTGGCGGAGAACAGCGCTGTGACCGCGTCTGGCGGCAGCTATGTCGTCGCGGAGGCCGCGCCGGAAGAACCGGAAGATCCGGAACCGGGCGATGACGGCTCCGGCGGCACGCAGGAACCGGGCAACACCGGCGAGACCGGGAGCACCGGCGAAACGGGTGATACCGGCAACACCGGAGAAACGGGTACTACCGGCGAAACCGGCAGCACGGGTGACACCGGCAACACCGGAGAAACGGGTACTGCCGGCGATACCGGCAGCACGGATCAGCCAACCATCACGGTAGAGACGGAGACGACGGGTGATTCCGGTCAGACCGGAAACACCGGCAGCAGCACAAACGAGCAGCCATCGACCGGAAATGACACGGCGAACAACTCTTCGTCCACAGGGACCGATCCGGCGGATACCACGCAGGCGTCCTCTCAGGTGACGGAGCAGACGAACGCTTCGAACAGCACTTCTTCAACAGAGTCGGTCCAGACGACGGTTGAAGATGCCGCGTCTCTCTTCAAGACGTACAGCATCATCAAGGACGATGACAATCCGTACCACGTCTGGGTCAAGGGCAGTGACGAAAACCTGGTCATGCGTTCGGACGCGCCGTACGAGAAGTTCGAAGACCTCTATATCGACGGCGACCTGGTCGACAGCTCCAAGTACAAAGTCGAGAAGGGCTCCACGATCATCACGCTCAAGCCGGAATACCTCGAGACGCTGTCCGTCGCGGACCACGAATTCTACATCAAGTCCACAGACGGTGAGACCGTAGACACGATCATCATCACGGCGGTAGAGGACAAGAAAGAAAAGAAGGATCCGAACATTCCGGAGACGGGCGACACGGAGGACTTCCTCCTCTGGTCCAGCATCCTGATGGCCAGCCTGATCGCGATGTTCATCCTTTCATCGATCCATGAAAACAGAAAGGTCGAGTACGAGGACGAACCGAAGCACATGAGGAAGTAAGAGAGATCAAAATGAAGGAACCGGCGGGAAACACCCACCGGTTTTCTAGTTTACCGATAAAAAGTTTTTTATCCGACCAAATCAGTCCTAAATCCGTCCGGCAGATTGTAACCCGCCCGAAGGCATGGTAAGATGGCATTCCATTCTGCAAGGAGGTGAGCGCAATGACTGCCGGACAAAAGATCACGATCGAACTCAGTGAGGAGGATTACCGCAGGATCCGGCCGATGCTGGACGGAACGGAAAAGGGAACGCCGGGGCGGACCGGCGGCCGGATTCGGAGCGATCCGGCCCACAGGGACCGCCAGACGAAGCGGTCTCTGTATTATCTCGGTTCGGACGAACTGTACCGGGAAAACCTCTACTACATCCGAGGCTATCACGCGTACCGGACAGCGATCGAGAACGCCGATCAGGAAGACCGGGGTTATGACACGGTGCTCGGGAATGCGCGGGGTTCGGATCCGACGTTTCATGCCGCGCTCCGGAGGATCGAGCTGACGGAGGCCAGAGAGCGCGTCCGGATCATCGAGGAGGCGCTCGGCGAGGTCCCGGAGAAATACCGGGAGGGCGTGATGCTCCACGTGGTCGGGAAGGTCTCGCTCCAGGACCCGCTGTTCGACGGGGCTTCCGCCAAGACCTGGAAGCGGTGGACACAGCGGTTCGTGTATGAGGTCTCGAAGCGCCGGGGACTGGGGGCGTTCATGGAGGCGCTCCGGGCGGCGGAATGACCGGAAACGGGGCAAAAAAAGGACCGGAAATTCCGGAATGTCCCCCCAGCGCACTTTTTTCTGTGGTCCGCATGTCGGACGACATCCGCGTCATTCCGACTTGCTGGGTCAGCGGACACGCC
>CAYLSR010000096.1:0-6105 GCA_964385855.1 uncultured Mogibacterium sp. | reverse complement strand
AGCCCTAGTGAATTGGTAGGAGTTTAGTGCCTCTAACCAAAAAAAGTTTCCATTTTTAGTTAGAACGATAACGATTCTTTCTTTTATTATTATATAATTGTATAATAAAATTCACAAGGAGTATTTTAAACAAAGGAGGTATAATTCTGATGAAAGTTTCAAACGTCCCTTTCAACGGCACTCAGGAACAGGAGCTCGAACTCCGTAAAATGATCCAGGCTCATAAGGACGAAAAGGGTTGTCTGATGCCGATTCTGCAGAAAGCCCAGGACATCTACGGCTATCTGCCTTATCAGGTTCAGAAGATCATTTCGGATGAGACCGGCATTCCGATGGAGAAAATCTACGGAGTCACGACCTTCTATGCGCAGTTCAAGCTCGCACCGAAAGGTCAGTTCGAAGTTTCCGTCTGCCTGGGCACTGCCTGCTATGTAAAGGGTTCCGGCGAGATCCTCGAGAAAGTTCTGAGTGAACTCAACATCGCTGACGGTGAATGTACACCGGACGGTAAGTTCTCAGTTGACAGCTGCCGCTGCGTCGGTGCATGCGGACTCGCGCCTGTCATGATCGTTGGCGGAGATGTTTATGGTAAGGTCACACCGGATATGGTACCGGGAATCCTTGCTAAATACTGATCCAAATCATGTTAACGGAAATCTCACTCAATGTGATCGATATTGCCCGCAATTCCGTTCGGGCAGAGGCCTCCCTGGTGGAGATCGCCATATCGGTCAACAGCCATACGCACGAGCTGACGCTCCGCATTTCGGACGACGGCAAGGGAATGACCCCTGAACAGCTGGCAAGCGTGGAAGATCCTTTCTTCACTTCAAGAAAGACCCGGAGCGTGGGACTGGGGATCCCGTTCCTCAAGCAGGCGGCGGAGATCACCGGCGGCACCTTCCACATCGACTCTCAGGTCGGTGTCGGAACGAATGTCATCGCTACCTTCCGGCAGGATAACATCGACTGTATGCCATTAGGGGATATAAACAGCAGTATTCATACTCTTGTAACATCTACCTCCGAAGAGATCGATTACCTGTATACGTACGAAGTAGATGGCAGGAGCTTCTCGCTTGACACCAGAGAGTTCAAGGAGATCGTTCAGGGCGTACCGCTGTATGAACCGGAAATCTCGTCATTTATCAGGTCTTTCCTCGACGAGAACAAGAGAGAAGTGGATGGAAAGACAGAGGAGGAAAACTAATATGAAATCATTAGAAGAACTGAGAGCTATCAGAGAAAAGATGCAGGGTCAGATCGGCCTGCGTTCCGAGAATGACGATACGACCAAGATCGTCGTCGGCATGGCGACCTGCGGGATCGCGGCGGGCGCGAGACCGGTCCTGAAGAAACTCGTCGATACGGTCAACGAGAGAGGACTCAAGAACGTCGTCGTCGAACAGACCGGCTGCATCGGAATGTGTGTCTATGAACCGATCGTTGAAGTGTTTGCTCCTGGCAAAGATAAGGTCACCTATGTCCTGATGGATGCGGACAAGGCGGTCAAAGTCATCGACAAGCACATCATCGGCGGAGAGGTGGTCGGAGAGTACACGCTCAGGAACACCGACATTTAGTCAGGCAGGAGGGTAAGAAATGTTTCATACATATTTATTAGTCTGTGGTGGAACAGGATGTCACTCCAACCACAGCCAGGAAGTCATGGACACGTTCAAGGAACAGATCAGACTTGCCAAGATGGAAGACGAAGTCCAGGTCGTTCAGACCGGATGTCAGGGACTCTGCGCGAAGGGCCCGATCGTCGTCGTCCACCCGGGCGGTGTCTTCTACGAACTGGTCGACGCGCACAAGGCGGAGAGAATCTTCCAGGAGCACGTCATCAAGGGCAGAGTTGTCGAGAAGTACACGCTCAAAGAAGAGACCGTTTCGCACGAGAAGGACTCCATCAACGAATCCAACTTCTATAAGAGACAGACCCGTATCGCGCTCCGCAACTGCGGCGTGATCGATCCGGAGAACATCGATGAGTACATCGGCAGAGGCGGCTACGAGGCGCTCGGTCTCGCGCTGACCGAGATGACCCCGGAAGAAGTCTGCAAGATCGTCGAGGACAGCGGACTCCGCGGCAGAGGCGGCGGCGGCTTCCCGACCGGCCGTAAATGGAAATTCGCGATGCCGAGGAGAGGCGAAGTGCAGAAGTATGTCTGCTGCAACGCTGACGAAGGCGACCCGGGCGCGTTCATGGACCGTTCCGTCCTCGAAGGTGACCCGCATTCCGTCATCGAAGCGATGGCGATTGCAGGCTATGTCATCGGCGCGGATCAGGGCTATATCTACGTTCGTGCGGAATACCCGATCGCGATCGAGCGTCTGAACATCGCGATCGAGCAGGCCAGAGAATACGGACTCCTCGGCAAGAACATCTTTGACAGCGGATTCGATTTCGATCTGCAGCTGAGACTGGGCGCCGGCGCGTTCGTCTGCGGTGAGGAAACTGCGCTGATGACCTCCATCGAGGGCAACAGAGGTGAGCCTCGTCCACGTCCGCCGTTCCCGGCAGTCAAGGGTCTGTTCGCTTCTCCGACCATCCTGAACAACGTCGAAACGTACGCGAACATCCCGGAAATCATCCGCAACGGCGCGGAGTGGTTCCGCTCGATGGGTACGGAAGGATCCCCGGGTACGAAGGTATTCGCGCTCGCAGGCAAGATCAACAACTCCGGCCTCGTTGAGATCCCGATGGGCACGACGCTGAGAGAGGTCATCGAAGACATCGGCGGCGGCGTTCCGAACGGCAAGAAGTTCAAAGCGGCCCAGACCGGCGGACCTTCCGGCGGCTGCATCCCTTACCAGTACTTCGATATTCCGATCGACTACGAGACGCTCAAGAGCATCGGCTCCATGATGGGCTCCGGCGGTATGATCGTCATGGACGAGGATACCTGCATGGTCGACATCGCGAAGTTCTTCCTCGGATTCACCGTCGACGAATCCTGCGGTAAATGTAAACCGTGCCGGATCGGTACCAAGAGAATGCTCGAGATCCTCGAGAAGATCTCGGAGGGCAAGGGCACGCTGGAAGATCTGGACAAGCTGGAAGAGCTCGCAGATTACATCCAGAAGAACTCGCTGTGCGGTCTCGGACAGACTTCGCCGAACCCGATCATTTCCACGATGCGTCACTTCAGAGATGAGTACGTCGCTCATATCGTAGACAAGAAGTGCCCTGCCGGCGTCTGCAAGGCTCTGTGCTCGTACACGATCGACGCGGCTAAGTGCAAGGGCTGCACGCTCTGCGCGAGAAAATGCCCGGTCAACGCGATCACCGGAACGGTCAAGCAGCCTCACGTTATCGATCAGTCCAAGTGCATCAAGTGCGGTCAGTGCATGGAGAACTGCAAGTTTGGTGCAATTGAGTTCAAGTAATGGAGGGCGGTACTATGGGAGATATTAGATTAACAATTGACAATATTCAGGTTACAGTTCCGGAAGGTACCACTCTTCTTGAGGCCGCGAAGGTCGCGGGGATCGATATCCCGACGCTGTGCTATCTGAAGGGCATCAACGAGATCGGTGCCTGCAGAATGTGCCTCTGTGAAGTGGAAGGCGCCAGAGGATTCGTTACCTCCTGCGTCTATCCTGTAACCGAGGGCATGGTTGCTTATACCAACACCCCGAAGCTGAGAGACGCAAGAAGAAAGACACTCCAGCTGATCATTTCCGATCACGATATGGACTGCCTTGCCTGCGTCAGAAACAACAACTGTGAACTCCAGAAGCTGTGCAAGAGATACGGCGTGACGGATTCCGACTACTACACCGGCGTAAAGAACGTATTCGAGAAGGATACCAGCTCGAAGTCCATCGTCAGAGACAACAACAAATGTATCCTCTGCCGCAGATGTATCGGCGCCTGCCAGAACCTCCAGAGCATCGGTGTCATCGGCACCAATAAGAGAGGTTTTGCGACCTTCGTCGGCAGCCCGTTTGATCTGCCGCTTGCGGAAACTTCCTGCGTCAACTGCGGTCAGTGCATCGTCGCATGTCCGGTCGGCGCGCTGTACGAGCAGGATTCCATCAAGGACGTCCAGGCTGCGCTCGCGGATCCGAACAAAGTCGTCATCGTCCAGGAAGCTCCGTCTGTCCGCGTAGGCCTTGCGGAAGCGTTCGACCTGCCGATGGGCACGGAAGTCGAGGGCAAGATGGCTGCTGCTCTGAGAAGACTCGGATTCGACAAGGTATTCGATACGAACTTCTCCGCGGACCTGACCATCGTCGAGGAAGCGAACGAGCTCATCGAGCGAGTGACGAACGGCGGTGTTCTGCCGATGATCACTTCCTGCTCACCGGGCTGGATCAAGTTCTGCGAACACTACTTCCCGGATCTCCTCCCGAACCTGTCTTCCTGCAAGTCGCCGCAGCAGATGTTCGGCGCGGTCACCAAGACCTACTGGGCAGAGAAGAACAATATTCCGGTCGAGAACATCGTATCCGTTTCGGTCATGCCGTGCACGGCGAAGAAGTTCGAGTGCGGCCGTTATGATCAGGATGCTGCAGGTGTTCCGGACGTCGATTACGTTCTGACCACCAGAGAGCTCGCCCGCATGATCAAGGAAGCCGGTATCGACTTCCTGAACCTCGAGGATGAGCAGTACGACAGCCCGCTGTCCGATTACACCGGTGCTGCGGTCATCTTCGGCGCGACCGGCGGCGTTATGGAAGCTGCGCTTCGTACCGCTGTCGAGTGGATCTCCGGAGAAGAGCTGCAGGCGGTCGACTTCAAGGATGTCCGTGGCGTAGCCGGTGTCAAGGAAGCTTCGTATGAAGTCGCCGGACTCCCGGTCAAGGTCGCGGTCGCGAGCGGACTCGCCAACGCCAGAAAGGTCATGGATATGGTCCGTGCCGGCACGGCAGACTACACGTTCATCGAGATCATGGCCTGCCCGGGCGGGTGCGTCAACGGCGGCGGCCAACCAATCGTCGATTCGTCGGTCCGCAACTTCGTCGATGTCAGAGCCGAGAGAGCGAAGGGCCTGTACAAGCTCGACGAGGAAGCCAAGTTCCGGAAGTCGCATGAGAATCCGGACATCATCAAGATGTATGACGAATACTTCGGCAAGTACGGCAGCGAGAAGGCTCACCACGTGCTCCACACCAAGTACGTCGAAAGAAGAGTCAACAAATAATCATGCTTTTAAGGATAGAAATATCCCGGGCATACACGAAAGAGGCACTCTGCTCAGCAGGGTGCCTCTTTCGTAGTTCTGAAGGATCGGGGATCCTGTTGTGTTATTGATCCTGAGATCGTATCACAAAGACGCCTCCGGTACCGACCGAGACCACGGCTTCCTCGTCCGTCACCTCGTTGCTGATCCCCATCGTCGAAGCCCGGCGCACGACGCCGTTCTTCAGCCCGTACTTCGCGCCGGTGATGGTGACGCCGGAAGCCTGCTCGTCGACCGGGACGAGAGAGAAGAACCGAAGGGAAGGGTCTTTTGGAAGCACCAGACTGCCGCTCTGGAGGAACTCTGCCGAGTTGACCGGATCGATCAGGCGGATGCGCCTTCCCGGCGCGTAAAACCGCAGGAGCAAGGCGAGGTTTCCGAGCGTATGATCCAGCCGGCCGCCGATCCCGCCGATGAGCCGGATGTCCTCATATCCGCGTTCGGTGACGTATTCCAGGCAGGCCTCCGTATCGGTCAGATCTTTCTCGACGGGGTAGGTGATGTACGGGCAGTCAAAGCGTATGAATTCTCCGGTGGAGTCGAAGTCGCCGATCACGATATCCGGCTCGATCCCGGATTTACGGGCAATCTTCTGTCCGGCGTCCGCGCAGACGATCAGATCTGCGCCGGCACACTGTGCGCGGATGTACTCCGGTGTCCAGCGTTCAATATAGGATAGGAGGATGGTACAGGTCTTCAAGCGTTGCCTCCGTTCTTTTGTGTTCTGTTTGTTGCATTCTTCGTTCAGTTGCGGTAGAATGAGGACTGCAGTAAATTCTGAGGAAGGAGCTCAAGATGCAGCAGAACGAATCCGCTTCTGAATACTACATCAGCAGGGAACAGATCATCGACATCCGGATGCTCGCGGCAGGTCATTCCCGCGGACTGTTTTCGAAGTACGCACTCGGAATCC
>CAYLSR010000095.1:0-6111 GCA_964385855.1 uncultured Mogibacterium sp. | reverse complement strand
ATGGTCCGACGGATCTAAAGAAAAATGTGTTAATTACCTTGGACGGGCAGCCGTACGTCGATTCGTGGCAGGCGGTGTTCCTGCACTATACCGGAGAATCGGGGGACGAGGAGACGATCCTGAAGTCCTTCGGCGAGCCGCTGCGGAAGACGGCGCGGACGTTCTTTCCGGAAGAAGAACTGGAGGGCGTGGTCGAATACTACCGGTCCTACCAGAATGAGAACTACGAGGGGCGCATCGCGCTCTTCCCGGGTGTCGAGGGGCTGGTGATGAAGCTGCGGTCGCTCGGCTACACCACGTCGATCGTCACGTCGAGGACGAGGCTCACGACGGACGAGTATGTGGATCTCTTCGGGATCCGCGAGCTCTTCGATGTGATCATCACCTGCGACGATGTCACGGCGCACAAGCCGGATCCGGCGCCGCTCCTGAAGGCGCTCGACCTGCTTGGCGCGTCGCCGGAGGAGGCGATCATGCTCGGGGATTCCAAGTACGACATCGGCTGCGCGAACAACGCCGGCGTGGACAGCGTCCTCGTCACCTGGGGGCACCCGGGGAGCGAAGAGGAGATGGCGGCGCTCGGCTTCGCGCCGACCGCGCGGATCGCCGAGCCGGAGGAGCTGTTCCGGCTGCTGTGAGCCGCGGCGGAGCCGGAGAACGGGAATAAAGGAGAAGCGTATGCTCACGATCTGCAGCGCCCGCGAGCGCGTCGACAAAGAGCGGTATCTCTACGATCATATCCGGGGCGAGGCGCTCGTCATCGTCCCGGATCAATACACGCTGATCGCCGAAGAACAGGCACTCCGCTATCTGGGGGTGACCTGTCTTCTTGATGTGGAGATCCTGTCCATGAGCCGGCTCGGCCTCCGTGTCCTGACGGAACAGGGGCAGGAAAACGTGCGCGTGCTGGACCGCTACGAGCGGTACATGATCCTGGCGGCGGTCATCCGGGAGCACCGGGACGAGCTGGAGATCTTCCGCAAGGCCGCGGGCAAGCGGACGTTTGTGGAGATGGTCCATGATTTCATCGCCGACTACAAGCAGCAGGGCTGCACGATGGAGCAGATCGATGCCATGATCGCCTCGGAGGAGACCGGCCCCATTCTCCGGCGCAAGCTGCAGGAGCTCCGGCTGCTCACGGAGGCCTATGAGGACAGGATCCGGAGCACCGGACACGAGGACAACGAGGATTACATCAACCGGTACATCGAGGCCATCGGGGCTTCGGACTGGATCCGGAACAAGCAGGTGTGGGTCTACGGGTTCGACAGCCTGACGCCCAAGATGATGCAGGCGGTGGCGGAAATCGCCGCCCGGGCGGCAGAGACGTCGGTGATCCTGAACGAGAGCGATTTCGGGCTCGACCGGGAGATGGCGAGGCGGCTTCAGGACGAAGCGGCTGCGCGCGGGGTGGCCTGCGAGTCCCGGCAGATCGGGGAAGAGATCTACCGGCTCCGGAAGGCGCCGGCGATCTGCAAGGTGGAGCGCGAGCTGTTCCGCCGGAATCCTGCGGGGAGAACGGAGGACGGTCTCTCCGATCCGGGCGACGCGATCCGGATCGTCGAGTGCGCCAATCCGTACTACGAGGCGGAGAGCGCCGCGGCGTACATCTGCGGGCTGTTGCGGGACGAGCACTACCGGATGAACGAGATCGTGCTGATCAGCAACGACGCGGACAACCTGCATCCGATCATCAAGCGGACGTTCGAGGAATACGGGCTGCCGGTCTTTGTGGACGCGGCGAGGAGCATCCGGGACACGCAGGTCGTGGGGTTCCTCGTGAGCCAGCTGGAGGCGGTCTGCTACGACTACCGGACGCCGGCGATCCTGACGATGCTCAAGAGCGGGCTGTCCGGCCTCAGCGAAGAGGCGGTCTGGGAACTGGAGAACTACGTGAAGGGCTACCGGATCCGCGGAAACATGTGGGCCCGCGGCTTCCGGTACGGCAGCCACGAATATGAGGAAGAGGAGCTGGCGGCGATCGACCGCTCGCGCGCGGAGATCGTCGGGAAGCTGCAGAGGCTGCAGGAACTGATCCGTCAGTCGGAGAACGTCGCGGTGTTCGTCGAACGGTATTACCGGTATCTGAACGAGGAGTGGGACCTGCGGAATCAGGTCGAGGCGCTCAAGGACCGCCAGTATGAACAGGGCCGGATCGAGGAGTCGCAGCGGACCGCGCAGAGCTACAACGAGGCCATCCGCGTCCTGGACCGCGTCCGCGACATCCTGGGGCAGGAGCCGATGGAGATCGACACGTTCCTGCTGCTCTACACCGAAGGGATCAATCGCGCGGAGATCGGGCTGATCCCGCCGACCGTCGACGGGCTGTCGCTCGGCACGATGATCCGGACCCGGCCGGCGCCGCCGAGAGCGGTCGTCGTGCTCGGGGCGAACGAGGGCGTCCTGCCGCTGGAGCCGCAGACGGAGGGACTGTTCTCCGCGGGCGAGAAGAGCTGGTTCGAGGCGCAGGCGTTCGCGCTGGGGTCGCTGGACCGCATCCGCCTGCTGGAGGAGAACGTCGCGCTGTACCGGATGCTGACGCGCCCGTCGGAGAAGCTGTACCTCAGCTATTCCATGTCCAAAGCCGACGGCTCGGAGCTCCGGCCGGCCGTGCTGATCGAGGACCTTCGGAAGCTGTTCCCGGCGCTCCGGATCGAGCGGGACATCGTCAGCGCCGGGTACGACATGGCGCAGATCCAGAGCAGCCGGGAGGCGCTCCGGCACACCCTCAATCACTTCAAACGAACGGCGTACGAGGAGTCGCCGGAGGCCTCGGCCCACGCGGAGTACGTGGCGGACGGCGTGATCGCCTGGTTCGAGGCGAACGAGCCGGCGTTCCTGGAGAGGATCCTCGCGGCCGGGCGGGACGAAAATCAGGTCGATCCGCTGCCGCAGGAGTTGGCGAGGCGCCTGTTCGCGCGGCTGGGAAAGCCGTTCTCGTTTAGCGCGTCGCGGCTGGAGCGGCAGTTTCGGTGCCCGTTCCGGCACTTTGTCGGTTACGGACTCTCCCCGGAGGAGCCGCGGGAATTCCGCGGCGGGCCGCGGGAGATCGGCGACATCTATCACGAGTGCATCATGCGGGTCTCCAGGAGGCTGATGGAGGCGAAGCAGCCGGAGGGACCGCAGGCCGGCGGGCGCCCGGAGGCGTCCGAAGACCTGTTCGCGCCGGAGTCGCTCGCAGCCATGGTCGATGAGGAACTTCACGCGCTGTCCGGCGAATACCGGGGCGGCCTGTTCCTCTCCGGCGGCCGCGAGGAGTACCGCATGGCGCGGATCCGGGAGATCTGCGAAGACGCCGTGAAGGTCCTCGCGGAGCAGCTCCGGACCGGCAAGATCCGGCTGGCGTTCTTCGAGGAGCCGTTCGGCCGGGGCTGCCGCTTCGAGCCGATCGAATACACCCTGCACGGCGAAAAGATCTACATCGAGGGCAAGATCGACCGCATCGACATCCTGGAGGGCGGCAACATCCGGATCATCGATTACAAGACCGGCGGCGACACGCTCGACCTCGATCAGATGCGGATCGGCTACAAGATGCAGCTGGCCGTCTACATGCAGGGCGCGGAGTCGGGCACCTACGGGCCGGCGGGCATGTTCTATTTCAATATCAAAGACGCCGAACTCAAGGCGAACGGGCTGACCGAAGAGAAGCAGGAGGACGAACTCCGGAAGCAGGACAAAGAGCTCTACCGGCTGCGGGGCGCGTACATCAACGAGGAGGAGATTCTCGAGAGCATGCCGGCCTCGGTGATCGACCGGAAGAGCAAGGCGCTGGACCGCGCGTCCTTTGAAGCGCTCGAGCGCGATGTGCACAAAGCGATCGAAAGCATCTCGGACAGCATCGTCCGCGGCGATATCAGCATCAGCCCGACGAGGCTCCGCAGCAGCGACCGGGTCCCGGAGTGCCGGAACTGCACGTACCGGGCGATCTGTAAGTTCGACCAGAGTTATCGGGAGAACAATTACCGTTTAATCTAAGGAAGGAAATTTTCCGTGGAATTAGGGATCATCTCCATCGGGAGCAGCAGCTCCGGCAACTCCTATATCGTTACGAACGGGCGCACACACCTGCTCCTGGACGTTGGCTTGTCTGCCAAACGCATCCGGACGGCGCTCGCGGGCGCCGGCATCCCGGAGGAGGCGGTCCGGGGGATCCTCATCACGCACGAGCACACCGACCACATTCAGAGCATCCGGATGCTGACGAAGGTCTGCGCGAACGCGGAGATCGTGACCAGCCGCGGGACGGCCTGGAACTGCGAGAAGTTCGAGCACGTGCCGGAGGCCCGTCGGCGGTATGTCTCCGCGCAGGATGCGCTGCAGATCGGGGAGATTAGGATCCGCGTCTTTGCCCTGTCGCACGACGCGGCGGAGCCGGTCGGGTACTCGTTCACCTGCGGCAGGACCAAGCTGACCGTGGTGACGGACACCGGGATCGTGACGGAGGAGATCTTCGAGGAGATCAAGAAGTCCGACCTGCTGGTGCTGGAAGCCAACCACGAGGTCACCATGCTGGAGATGGGGCCGTATCCGTATCCGCTCAAGCGCCGGATCCTCAGCGATCACGGGCATCTGTCCAACGTGGCGGCAGGGGAGGCGCTGGTGCGGATGCTGCAGTACCGGCCGTCGATCGACACTGCGAAGCTGCCGGAGATCAACGGGCGCCCGGCGCTGCCGAAGGTCATGCTCGCGCACCTCAGCAGCCAGAACAACACGCCGGCGAACGCCTCCGTGACCGTCCGGGACATCCTCTGGCAGAACGAGTTCCGGGCCGGCGAAGACTACGGGCTCGGGATCGCCGCCAAGGATCAGGTGAGCGACCTGATCCTGCTGTAACCCCGCGGCGCCCCGCGGGGCGCAGTTATGATGGAAGGCAAAAGGCACGAAAGGAGATCCTCCATGACCATCAACATCCTCTGCATCGGCAAGCTCAAAGAGCGGTACTGGCAGGACGCCTGCGCGGAATACCTGAAGCGCATCGGCGGCTACAGCAACATCCGGGTCACGGAGCTCAAGGAGGTCCGGCTGCCCGGCAACGCGTCTGCCGCGGACGAGCGGGCGGTCGTGGACAAAGAAGGAGAGCGCCTGCTGGCGAAGATCGCGGATGGGGATTACGTCATCGCGATGGAGATCGGCGGGAAGATGCTCGATTCGGTGGAACTGTCGGAGCATCTGAGCGGGCTCTTCGCCTCCGGGCGGTCGACGGTGGATTTCGTCATCGGCGGGAGCCTGGGGCTGTCGGACGCGGTCCGGCGGCGGGCCGATTTTGCGCTTTCCATGAGCCGGATGACGTTTCCGCACCAGCTGGCGCGGGTGCTTCTGCTGGAGCAGATCTACCGCGCTTTTAAGATTTCCGCCGGAGAAAGCTATCATAAATAGCTTAAATTCTGTTATGTTTCTCTAACAAAACAAAAAAGCTCCCTTGTTACGCACAAATGAAAGTGTTATGATAGAAATATGACAGGAGGAGAAAAGCAGCATGAGAGTGATCACCTATGACAGAACGAAGGATGTAGCCGCACGGCACAATGGCTATGTCAAGACACGAATGCTTAAAGAAAACGGGATTACAGACAGACAGATCTCCGCAATGGTCGAAGAAGGGACGCTGGAGAAAATTGCGCACGGCTGCTTCTGGCATCCGGAGACCGGCGGGGAGAAACCGGTGTATTACCGTGCGATCGAGATGAACATGACCAACCCCCGGGCGGTCGTCAGCGCGTTCAGCGCGGCGTTTCTGCACGGACTCATGGATGCGCCGACGGAAAAGTTCTACTTTGCGACGGCGAGGGACGACCGCCACAAGATGATTCTCCCGTTCGAAACCCGCAGGTATTACTACCCGCTGCAGCACTTCGACAAGGGCATCGAAGTCGTCTCGACGCCGCACGGGGACTATCGCATCTACAACATCGACCGGGCGATGTGCGATTGCTACCGGTTCCGCAAAGAAATCTCTCCGGACGAACTGCGGGCGCTCAAGGAACGGTATCTCTGTTCCGAACTGCGCGATGCGGAGCGCCTGGAGGAATACCGGCAGCTCATCCTGCGCAGCCGCAGGACTGGAGTTCTACCGTCGCCGGTTCATCAAATTCCAGCACGTCGCCAGTT
>CAYLSR010000094.1:0-6233 GCA_964385855.1 uncultured Mogibacterium sp. | reverse complement strand
ATGGATATGCTAAAATTGTTCCTAACTAAATGACATTGGAACCGTCCCCTTGTCAGATTCAAAGGAAGAGCCCGCGCGAGGCGGGCTCTTTTGCTGACTGATTCGCAGTATTGTGCGGGCTTATTCAGCGGTTGCCGAAATGATCGCGTCGTCGATGATCCAGCTGCCGTCTTCCTGCTTGACGAGCGTCATCTGCAGGGTGTCATCGACTTCACCGGTCGCGAGGATCGCGTCGGTGTACAGGCTCAGGATGCTCGGCATGATGTCGTTGACGACCTTAAGCGTCATCGCCTCTTCGCCTTCGCTCGTATAGATTTCGACGAGCTCATCCTGATGCTCTGTCAGGTAGTCCTGCGACAGGGAGGTCAGCTCATCGTCGAGGTTGATTTTCGAAATCTCGTTCGGGTCGAAACCGTAGGTGATGTTGGCGTTTACGGTTGCGGTCTAGCCGTCGATGGAGACATCGGTGATCTCATAGGAATTCACGAAATTACCCAGGATCGAATTGATGAAATCGTCCAGGCTCTTCTTGGCCTCATCGCTCAGCGCGTCTTCGCCGATACCGAGTTCGCTGTAGAACATCTGGTCCAGGTTGGCCAGCTGTTCGACGTCCGCGCCTTCCAGCGCGTTTTCCGTGCAGTAATTCGATGCTGTCACGAAATCACCCGCCTGCATCGCATCCAGGAAGCTGGTCGCGACACCTCTGACCGCGTCTTCCTCACTGTTTCCGCCGCTGCAGGCCGCCAGCGTAAATACGGACAGAACGGCGATCAGCAGAATTGCTAATTTCTTCTTCATAGGTGCTCCTCCATTATCGTTGGGAATAGCTTACAAAAATACTATAATAACAGCTTATGGTAAATCCGGCGAATTGTCAAGATGAAGGCGCAGATTCCGGCTGCGAATAAAAATTACTTGACGGATGTATTTTATTTTTAAACTTTTTGTAGTACAATAAATATGTGTGCATATCAGATGTATACCAGTGTTATGAGATTAATTGCGGGAGGATGTCCGATGCCTGAAGACAATCCGAGAAACGTAGATAAAGAAACCCGGGCCAAAGCGAACAAATATTTTTTCGCGAAGGTCGGCGTCAACGCCTTCCTGATTTTGCTCGGCGCGGTCCTGATCGTCGCGTTCATGCGGCACATGCAGACGCAGTCCGCGCTGGTCAAGCAGCAACAGAACAGCGAGCTCGCGCTGACCGAGGCGGTCGAGACCATCCGGGAAAACGAAGAGAACGCGGAGACGCTTTCTCTGATTTATCATGACGGCAATCAGGACGTGTTGGACGACATGATCCAGCTCTTTCGGAGCGGACTCTTCGAAGGGCTGGCGGATGCGGACAACGAGACCCGGTCGGAGGTCCTGGCGGATATCATCGACCGGTCCGGCGTCCAGTATCTCTTCCTGATGGATATGAAGGGCAGGATCGTCCTGTCTCCGGAACCGTCCCTGTACGGCGTCAATCCGGCTGCAGCCGCGCTGATGACGCAGGAGAACGTCAACGACATCCTTAAGGGGACGGCGAAAGCGGACGGTACGATCACGCCGGTGACGGTCAAGAGCCAGTACGGTTCGTTCTACTTCTATTCCATGCCGTACAAGTACAAGGGCAACACGTACATGCTCGTGCTGGGGGCGGATTCCGCGATCCTGGAGGTGCAGATCTCCTCGCTCAAGGATGTTTCCGTCGTGCTGAGCCGTACGGCGATCGCAAACGACGGGTTCCTGTTCGCGGTCGACAAGCAGGACGGTCTGTTCCTGTACTACAAGAACGGAGACGAGGTCCTGACCGGACAGAGCGCGCTGAAGGCCGGGTTGTCCGAGAAGGCGATGGAAGACGGGTATTCCGGGATCGAGACGATCAAGGGCGTGCGGTACTACTGCACTTCCAAGACCTACGGGGACCGGACGGTCGTCTGCGCGGTCGCGCAGACGGATGCGCTCCTCGCGAACGACCGGTACGTCCTGTTCTGGTCGATCCTGGGATTCGTGCTGGTGATGCTGCTGTGCCTGGCGTACGCGATCGTCGTCCGGAATGACTTCGTCCGCCGCGAGGTGGTGACGGAGCGGGTCACGCTGAACCCGAATGCGGAGAACCCGACCTATTTCGATAAGTCCATCTTCAAGAAGATCTTCCCGCTCATGGTGGCAGGCATCTTCCTGATTTACGGGATCTCGTTCTACACGCAGACGTTGCTCGAGATCACGCAGGGAGTCGAGACTTCGGAGGTCGCGCTGGATGAAGTGTCCGGCCGGTATGACGAGAGCCTCGCGAGCCGTGAGGCGATCCAGTCGTACTACGACACCCGCTTCCTCTCCAAGGCCAGGCTGATCTCCTTCCTGATCGAAGAAGATCCGTCGGTCCTGAACACGCCTTCGGACCACTATCACAGCGTCTACGACGAGGACAACGAAAGGGTGTTCCTGAAGGACGATGAAGGCAATCCGCTGAAGTCCGTCTCCGCGAACGCGCGCCTTCAGGAGCTCTGCGATGCAAATGACATCGATTCCGTCTACGTCTATGATGAGGACGGGCACACGATCGCGACCAGCACTTCAAACTGGTTCTTCTCGATCAGCCATAACAAAGAGGATCAGTCCTATGAGTTCCTTCAGGTCCTGGAAGGCAAGACGGACGGATTCGTCCAGGAGATGAGGGAGAACGACCTCGGCGAGCAGACACAGTACATTGGCGTTTCGTTCAACTACTATACGACCGTCAATGAGGACGGCGATACAGTCTACGTCTCCCGCTACACCTATGAGCAGTCGCAGGAAGAGGAGGCTGAGGCAGAAAACGCCGCGGAGATCACGCCGCACCGCTCCATGGTGCAGATCGGTCTCCGGGAAGATGTCTCAGGCAAGCTGCTCGAATCCACCGACACCGCCAACGTGCTCTCGACGAGCATGCTGAACGGCGGGTTCATCGTGCTCTTTGATACCACCGAGGATCATAAGTGCATCTACTCGCCGAAGGAATCCAGCATCGGCATGACCGCCGCGGATCTCGGCGTATCGCCAAAAGCGTTCAGCGGCGATAAGTATTACGGTTTCAACACGGTCAACGGCGTCGAATACTTCCAGTACTTCCGCTATGCGGACGGGTACTTCATCGCGACGGCCCTGCCGCGCTCCGAGATGTATCTGACACGCGGCTCGATCGCGCTGGCGACAACCATCGCGAGCTTCATCCTGCTCTTGATCCTGTCTCTGACGGTCACGCTCACGAACAAAGAAGAAGAGCGGCTCTACGAGACGATGAGCGAGGCGCAGATGGAGAAAGGGCTGAATTCCGCGATCTTCAACGTCATCCTGCCTTCCGGCCGTCACTCATCGACGGTGAAAGCTGCCGCGCGGTGGGATAACCGCAGGATCCCGTGGAGCGAGAAGGGGCCGGAGCAGAAACTGACCACGATGGTCAGCATCGTTGCCGCCATCCTGATCCTCTACATCGCGCTCACACTCCTCGGGGTCAACGTGTTCTTTGGCGAGGAGTCGATCATCCGCTACATCCTGAGCGGCGCGTGGGACAGAGGCAGAAACATCTTCGCGCTGAGTTCCTGCGCGATCGTTATGCTCACGACCGGGATCGCGATCACACTGTTCCGGATTCCGGTTCGCATCACGACGGCACTTCTGGGCGCCAGAGGGGAGACAGTCGGGCACCTGCTGCTCTCCGTCGTGAAGTATGGCGGTGTCCTCGGCGCGCTGTTCTACTGCCTGTATCTGCTCGGGATCGATTCGTCCAACCTGCTGGCCAGTGCCGGGATCCTGTCCCTGGTCATCGGCCTTGGCGCGCCGAGCCTGATCAAGGATATCATCGCCGGGATCTTCATCGTGTTTGAAGGGGAGTTCCGCGTGGGCGACATCGTGACGATCAGCGATTACCGCGGCACGGTCATGGATATCGGGCTCCGGACGACCAAGATCCTCGGGATGGACGGGAACATCAAGATCTACAACAACAGCGATATCTCCGGCGTCCTGAACATGACGCAGGAGGCTTCGGTCGCGATCACCAAGATCAGCATCGAGTACGGGCAGGATGTCGACTACGTCGAGGCGGTCCTGAACCGCGAGCTGCCGGCGCTACGGCAAAAGAACCCGAAGATCCTGGAGGATCCGGTCTACCTCGGCGTGTCGGAACTCGGCGACAGCGGCGTCGACCTGCTCGTCATGGCGAAGTGCAGCGAGCGGGACATCCGGGGCGTCATGCGCTTCATGAACAAGGAAGTCCTGCAGATCTTCTACCGGAACGGCATCAATGTACCGTTCCCGAACGTCACGTTCTCGAAGCTCAATACCGAAGGCCGCAAGACCATCGAGGATCTCATCGAAAAGCGGCATGAATCGGATGATATCTTTGAGGAATAACAGCTGTATCGGGAGGATAGGATGAAAAGATATAAAAGACTGTTATCCCTGATGATTTGCCTTGCGCTGGCGGCGATGCTGGCCGGCTGCTCCGGCGGCTCCGGCGACACCCCGTCCGGCGGCGACGCAAGCGGCGAGCCGGAAACGACCGTAATCAAGCTGGCGCTGTTCGAGCACGGCCATCTGTTCAACGCGATCGCGGAGAAGGAAGGCTACCTGGCCGACGAGGGCATCACGGTGCAGTACGTGCCGGTGTCGACGGATGACGAAGTGTTTGAAGGGATCGCGAACGGGAAGATCGACGTCGCCTCCAATTCCGGAACCAATCTCCCGCTGTATCACATCTCTCAGGGGATGGATCTGACGATTTTCGGCGGATATCTGCTGACCGGATGCATGCCGGTCATCGCCAAAGTGGATACCGAGTGGACCGGCATCGAGGATCTGATCGGAAAGACGATGGCATGTGAGCCGAACCTCTACGCCATCACGGGGCCGCTGCTCGACAAGGGCTACGATCCGGTGAACCAGATCACCTGGTACGAGACGACGGATCAGATGGACCGGATCAAGGCGGTCAAGAGCGGAGAAGCCGATTTCGCGCTGGTCGGGACGCAGCTCAACTATGAGGTCAATACCGACCCGGAGATCAAGGTGCTGACCTACGCGAGCGACGTCCTGCCGAACTACTCCTGCTGCCGCGTCGAAGCGCGGACGGAATGGGTGAACGAGAATCCGAACACGGTGAAGGCGCTCCTCCGCGCCTGGATCCGCGCGATGGCGTACTATGACACGCATCACGATGAGTCGGTCGCGATGATGGCAGAAATCACTGGAAAGGATGAGGCTTTCATACGGGCCTACCTCGACAATCCGCACTGCGATCCGAACGTCGGTCCGATGAAGAGCTCGATCCTCCGGGCGTGGGATTACATGGACCGCCTCGGGCTGCTGGACGCGAAGGCACAGGAGATCGACATCAACGACCACATCAACATCAGGCTCTACGAAGAGGCGCTGGATGAGTGCCAGGAGAAGTACGGGTCGGAGAACCCGCAGTTCTACGAGAAGATGCAGGCGCAGTTCTCGAAGTACAACCTGAGGGATGAATTACTTACGGGAGAGTGAGACGCTTCCGAAGGGAGTTTGACCGGAAGGATTGAGAGGATTTGGAAAGGAGAGGGGAGTCCGCCTGCGGGCGGGGCTTTCCGGTAAGAGACCATGAAGAAACTGAAATCTGTACTGTTATTGCTGCTCGCGGCAGCCCTGTGCTTCGCGTTTGCGGGCTGCGGCGGAACGGATGACGAAGAAGACCCGCAGGGGCAGGATGCGGTGATCGACATCTCGGCAAACGAGGCGATCAACACATTCCTCAACCAGTACAATCTGGACGCGGAATACCGGGTCAGCAACGAGGACTGCTCGGAGGTCACCTCCACGTCGGCCGACGTCCGGATCACGGATGATCTGCTCATGCGGGTCTCCTCAATCGAAGGACCGGTGACCGTGATGCTGGAGTTTTCAGACCTTGACGATGAAGTGGTCGAGGCGGTCACGCGGGACGCGATCATCGCGCTTTCGCCGAATTCTCTGTACGATGACGTCACGGCGATGGTGGAGCAGTTCAGGAACGAGCCGGATCAGTACGTCAACGACTACATGATCGACGAAGTTCGCTGCAGCTTCATGCGGGGTGACGGCGGGATGTACCAGATCGGGATTTACGAACCGATGTGAATGATGACTTTGTGACAGGTATTACAGGGGGCAGACCCCAAAAGAAGTTAAAGGGCCTAGAACCGGGTAGATTATAATCTGAAGTGCAACACTAAATAAAATAATCGACATAG
>CAYLSR010000093.1:0-6289 GCA_964385855.1 uncultured Mogibacterium sp. | reverse complement strand
ACTGCGGTACACCCGTTCCTTATTGGTACGCTTTGATGGAACCGGTGCATGGCAGAAGAAATAAGCCTGAGGACTTCCGAAAGGTGAATGAGGCTCTTTTCCCAAAAGGTACAGATATGCTCGACATATATGAATGGACAACTGATTGGTCGGATTTATTTGACGCCGGACATGAATGGTATGGCGCTTGTTGCTGGAGCATTTATGACAAGAGCATGAACAGGTATGTGGTGATGCTTGTATCAGCAACAGACTGACAAAATTTCTCCATAAGCGATTCTATTGAAACCCTGCGATTTCCGCAGGGTTTCAACGTATACTCGGAAGGAACATTCAGACACGTCAGCCTGCTATGACATTCATAATCTTTCACATTTATGTTATGTAATGGTATGCTTCCAGGTGATCCGATCACAGACGTTCCTTCAGGCGTTCATACTGCGCACGTTGCTTTGCGGCGCAATGTGTTTCTTCCTGTATCAGATCTCAGGAGACAAGACTCTGACGTCAAGCTACAACTATACGGGCTATGTCATAAAGGTAGCAGCCGGGTTCTGGGTCTTTGCACTGCCTGTCGGGATCGTGTCACTGGTAGCGGCATCAGGCGATAAGTATCCGATGTGGGACAACCTTGTCGTACAGACGGTGATCGTGTTCCTTATGTTCCTGTTTGTGGGGCTGTTTGAGGAACTGACCTTCAGGGCGATCATCAACGATGCAATCATCTACAAATTCAGAGATAAAAAATATGTTTTCGTGCTCAGCGCGGTAGTATCATCCCTGGTATTCGGAGCTGTGGCAGTGATCATCATACTGGCCTTAGGGAGATTCGCTCCGCAAAAGGCCATTGCTTCGATCGATAATCCTGTTCTGAGGGGATCCGCCATGACACTGTTTCGAGTTCTGATCCCTGCGCACATCTTTTTCGGTGCAGTCATGGGATATTACTATGGATTAGCGAAAAAAACCGGAAAGACGAAGTATCATGTGCTGTCGGTTCTGATCCCGATACTTCTTCATACCATTTATGATACACCGATCGCCATCATCACGATAATCGATTCGCCGGATGCTAACGGTCGGTACGAAGCATATCAGGTTCCGGTGGTGCTGGTATGGGCTGTCGTAACGATCATATTTGTGGTCCTGACCATAATTACTTTCGTCAGGATCAAAAAAGGCGCTAAGAACAGCAAGCTGCAGGAACCGATCTTTGCGCAATAGGCGGTCCCATCATCAAAAGGGGCTGGTGCACGAATCAAATGCACCAGCCCCTCAGCTTTAAAAGTTCATGATTGGAGAATATTCAGTACTCACCTGAAGAATCATTCATAACCCTTTGGCACCGTATCAAGATCATAGTCTTTATTGCTCGGCAAATCCAGATACGGGTATCTTTCTACTCTGGCCCGGATATTCTTGATCCTCTTACCGGCATCTCCCCACCGGACGATTACTTCGTTCCCAATCACTGCCTGATCGATATCGATTACAGTCTCGGAGATGATTTCTCTGTAATAGTAGCTGTAATGACCCGCACTCGCATAGCCGATCACCTTGCCGTCCTGCGTAGTGACATAGTCCTGATGCCCGGATGTATTGAAGTTGCAGAGATTAGGGAAATCCATGAACTTGTACGGCTCACCCTTTTCAAAGAGGGAGCTGAACACGTCAATGATATCTTCTTTGTTCCAGACAAGTGTCACGATCTGCCTTTTTGGGTTCTCCTTTTCTTTGAGAAGGGCCTCTCTGCCTACGAATTCATGATCAAAATCTGCCATCCACAGCCAGTTGACCTCTCCCGGGGTCCTGAGTCTCGCGCGATAGTTGGTGAGCTCGACGCTTCCGCCCCAGCCCATCAAACCTGCAACATACGGATTCATGTTGTCGTTCTCATCGATCAGATTCGGATCGATCATGAATGTCGGAACGAATGAACAGCCGCTTTGAGGGAATCCGCCCTCAGTGTGATTGACTGTGTATGTTCTCCATCCCAGTCTTTTCATTCCATACGGCTGGCCCGCCTCGTAGATTTTTTCGTAAACAGGAATGCCCTCTTCCATATTGCCTCTTATCTCATAGGCAAGGGTCCCGCTCATTCCGATTCGGGACAGCTCATATTCACCCTCAAGGCCAGGGATCCTGATTTTCTTGGCCCGGAGGAATTTGAGGTCTCGCTGGTCTTCACCGGTAAGCTTCTCGATGACGGTCAGGGAAAGCGGGCCCGAAATCTGGTAGATGAATCCCTGCAGGATCTCGAGTTTTGCATCGAAGCCTTTCTGCTCGATGGTGCTCTGGATCGGAACCGGCGAGTTAACACCGAATATCCTGAAGCTGTCCTCTGCGTCACGGATCGTCAGCTTGTGGTTCAGGACATAACCCTGCTCATCGCAGAACACAAGATGCTTGGAGGATCCGATCTCCCATTTGATTACATTGTTGATCGCCATGTAACCGAGAAGTTTCTGCGCATCAGGACCGCTGACTCTGAACCAGTTACCGCTGATGCCGGCGTGGAGATAACAGGTCTCTTTCCAGGCCATGCTTTCTTCCTGCCAGTTGTCGATTTCCCAAGGCAGCAGCTCCGGGAATAACGGGACTTCTACGTACTTCATCCCCATAAAGTGAGGAACGGCCTTTGATAAATGATCCATAAGTAAGCCTCCTTCGATTTGATTATAACCGATAGATTTTTAGCCTTTTTTTGAGGATCGACTTCGATCCTATGATATAATCATAAAAAACAAACAGGGAATACGGAAATACTATTTCAAGGCCGATTATTCATTTGCTGAATAACAGGAGCGCAGGGATGAAGTTTGAATATATGCGGGAACTGCTGGGATTGCAGCAATACGGGAGCTTCACTCTTACATCTGAAAAAGTGATGATGTCAAGGAATCACCGGCTGGCAGGAAAGGAAAGTGTGCTCCTTTCGGAACTTGAGAATGAGACCTTGATTACGCTCAGAGATGACCCTTACTTGACTGAAACCGTACTGGAAGCATTAAATCAAGCAGGATTTATACCATCCAAGACAGCCCAGACGGAACATACGGATACGGTTCCCGGAAAAATACTGCAATCAGGCGGGGTCTACATAACCGGTTCCGGTTATTCATTTCCCGGATATGAAGATGAAATTATTGCACTTCCGATATCTGATCCGGAGCTGTTCTTTATTAAGTCATATGCATGGAATAAGGAAAACGATAATCCATTGATCAGATGTTTTCTGAATGCGGTTGAAGACTGATCCGCTATTAGGATGCGGGTTGAAACAGAAACACGGAGGGTACCAATGATCAAAGATAAGCGAGTCGCTTTCGCGCTATACGTCGTATTGTTCATTGTATTTTGGAATATCATAGATATCCTGTGGTCAAGATTTGCAGAGGGAGCCGGTTATGACCCTGCAACCGGTTTTGAAATCGTCACCCCTTTGATCGTTGCTCTTGTTACAGGGTATCTGTTCACTGTAGCAGAACAGGTAAATATAAATGATGAGCTGGAGGAAGCACAGAAAACAGCCGGTGCGGTGATCGTTGATGTCCGCGATGCAAATGAGTATGCGCAGGGCCATATCCCCGGAGCGATCAATATTCCCGCGAACAGCATAGAAGCAATAAGCAGTATAGCCATCGATGAGGATACGCCGATATTCTCCTATTGCCTGAGGGGCTCACGAAGCAGAAAGGCCGTTAAGAACTTGAAGGCGATGGGGTACACCCGTGTTATAAACATGGGCGGTATCAATAAGTATAAAGGTGAGCAGGAACGCTGAGAAAAGAGATCATGGGTATGGCGACGACTATTGGCGGAACAAAAGACACTGATTGAGGGAGGTCATCATGAACCAGGACACAGGCAGGGTCGACTTTTGCAAGCAGTACATACCGGTGCTCCAGATGATCGAGGACGATCCGGATCTCAAGGCGGTGTGCGCGGCGCACTCCATCTATAAGCGGGATGACAAGCACGAAAGTCTGATCGATTATCTGTACAAGCACTTCATGAAAGATGCGTATAAGGCGGGGATTGTTGTCACTGATTACAGAGAGATTGTCGAATCCGCAGGAATGGAAGACAGGGTGGGCGCGCCTTCCGAGGAAGATTTGAACGCGCTCTCTGCAGAGCAGATCCTCGGGTGCATCGCCTGGCATTTCAGAAGGGATCATTTTGACAATGGTGCGCTGATCAGCCGCAGCATTGCAAAAGGGCATATGCTGAGGATGCTGAAAGCATATTTTAAAAAGTGCGACGGAGATCTTTAGCTTTCATGAGAATAATTCTCACGATAATAAATCCGTGAAAGCCCATGCTTTTAGCTCCGGGAAGGGATAATAAACAGGGAGTCACGCAATGAGAATATCAATCGAAAAAAGAATATTCATGGATTGCCCGGAAGGGTTCCATGAACTGACGGACGAAGAAAAAAAGGAAATGAATTTTTCGCCTGACGAAAAAATCATGGCCATTTCGGATCCCGCGCGACGTATCATTATTGCCGTTGCGTGGGCACAAATCAGTCCATTGAATGCATTTCTGCTCGGGAGACGTGAGATTTCGTGGAATATGTCGAGGCAGATTGAAAAGAAACTGAAAAAGTTTTCTTTTGTCTGGCTCGCTGACGTAAAGAGGGATATCAGCGGTATGCTGGCGAGAGGGATGGACTATGAATATGTGGCAAATCGGGTCCATATGAGCTGCGAATCCCTTGTGATCAAATCCGAAGAGGATCTTTACTATTTTCATATGTACGCGAGTAAGGTCCGTAGAGATGAAAGCCTGGAGATATTCCATGAGATCCTCGATAACGTGGTGATCAGCGAATAACAGTAGGTCGCGATATCCGGC
Source organism: uncultured Mogibacterium sp. (assembly GCA_964385855.1). GTDB lineage: Bacteria > Bacillota > Clostridia > Peptostreptococcales > Anaerovoracaceae > CAYLSR01. The sequence continues at coordinate 1,432 of CAYLSR010000093.1, read as the reverse complement.
AGATGCATTCGATACAACAAAAAATAACCGCTCGATGCGGCTATTTTTTTTATCGATTAATGATGTACAGTTTTCCGGTTACTCAAATACTTCGTCGCCGCTCTTGTTGTCCAGTCCCGGATGGATATCGAAACGGACTGAGCCTACTCTTGCACGGCCATGGACGGCCTGTTCGACCATATAGGTACCCTTGATGCCGAATCCGCCGCAAAGTTCGATTGCTGTGCAGCCTTTGTCGACCATCTCGGTTGCAGCTGCAGCAGCCTGAGCAAGAGTGGAGACTCCTATGGTGGTGAGGTTGATTTCCGGCGTATTTATTGTGGAGCGATGTACAGATGGATCTGCTTCAGGAGCAAGAAAAATAAAAGCAGCGTTAAGCATGGCATGATCTCCTTTCGTGTTCTTGATTATGATAATTATAGCATATTGTAAATGGGACAGAAAGTACGCTGATCGCGAAATCGCTGGAACCAAAGGGAGCGCATAAGAGGGTCAGTTGTCCACAAATTGTGGACAACTGATTTGGCATGGGATATAATTACAGCGGGAGAAGGTGAGGTAATATGAACGCAAAGACATCGATTCGATTCTATAATCATATCCCCGTCCGTGCGAGGTGGAGTGACGACGATACGAGCTGGTGGTATGCCGCAACAGATGTTATACAGGCTTTACATCAGAGCAATAATGCGCGCAGATATTGGAACACATTCAAGACCAGGCATCCGGAGATATTCGCATTTTGCAGACAACTGAAACTGACTGCAGCTGACGGGAAGCAATATGAAACGGATTGTCTGAATCAATCCGGCATCAATCAGCTCCTGATGCTGTTGCCTGTAAAAAACCGCGCTCTATTCTCCGAATGGATCAAAGGGATGGCAGATCCAATCGATGAGCAGAGCAAACGCAATGCCTATGAGTTATATGATAATTCCATTTTAGAGACCTGTGAAGCGGGTACGATAAAAGGACTTCAACAAATCCATGCATTTCTGTTCGGCGGATTATATGTTTTTGCAGGACAGATCCGAACGAAGAACATTTCAAAAGGCGGCTTCATATTTGCTAACTGTCTGTTCTTCGACAAGATCTTTCAGGATATTGAAGCCATGCCGGATCATACGGCAGAAGAAATCATTGATAAATATGTTGAAATGAACATCGTGCACCCATTTCTGGAAGGAAACGGCAGAGCGACCCGCATTTGGTTTGATCAGCTTTTAAAGGAAAAGATCGAGAAGTGTGTTGACTGGCAGCAGATCGATAAAAAAGACTATCTGGCAGCCATGGAAAGAAGCCCTTACGACTCCACAGAAATCAAGGAGCTTCTGATGTCCGCCTTGACAGATCAGATCAATGACCGCGAGATATTCATGAAGGGTATTGATTATTCTTAATACTATGAAACGGTCGAGGAAGAGGAAACGGT
>CAYLSR010000092.1:2316-6312 GCA_964385855.1 uncultured Mogibacterium sp. | reverse complement strand
ATTACATTACTCAACGTCCTTATCGTGGGATTAATCACTTATTACTTCAACCGGGGCCGGACGGACAACCCGAACCGGATTCTCTTCCTGCGGCACGGTCTTCGAGGGCACCACCATGTTCTTTTCCCCCGGCCGGTATTCCTTGAGCTTCGCGCCGCAGACCGGACAGGTCTGCTGCAGGTCATCGTACAGCGCAAAATCTTTGCAGACAGGACATCTTTTCATCACCGATCACCTCACAAAGTTCTGCTCGTTCCCCGTGCGGGCCGGCGACGTTCGAGGGAAGTCCGCGCTACAGCAGCTCCAGCTCATGCGGGCCGGACTTCGAGTGCGTCTTCTCCATGCCGAGATACACGTTCAGCCTCAGGTCGTCCGTGATCTCCAGTCCGAGCCGCCAGTACTCCTCGCAGGGAACCAGTTCCATCATCGCCGTGAGGGTCCGCTTCCGGCCGCCGACGCTGTACGTGATCTCCAGCGGGCGTTTTGCGCTGTCCGGATCGAGATTCTGCCCGAACTGCTGCTTGGACCAGAAGATCTTCCGGTCGCAGTCCTTTCCGGCGCAGATCCTCACGGATCTGGTTGAAGCCTCTGCGGACATCGCTTCCGCCCCGTAGCGGTAGCCGGTCACGCTGAGGTTCCGGATCGAGCGGATCAGATCGCTGCGGTGAGACGCCGCGCGCTCGCGGATCAGGGCCTCATCGTCCTTGCTGAGTGTAAAGGTATTCAGAAATCCGCAGTAGCCGCACTTCTGTGCCGGGGCATCGTGCCCGCAGCAGCTGCAGATCGTTCTGCTGTCAGTTTCTCTCATCGCTCGTCACCTCTTCCAGGCTTCTGTTCAGATAAACGATCATCGTCTCAAAAAGTCGGAGGTTCTTCTCGATCTCCCCGCAGATTTTTCCGATGCGGTCCTCCAGCTCCTTCATGGAAGTGATCTCCGCCGGCAAGCCGTCTCCGCGTCTGCCATCCTCAAACTGCTCCCGCAGGATCTGCTGCACAAAAGGATCTTCCCGGTACGCGTTCCAGATCCGCCGGAGCGTCAGATACTCGTTACGGAGCTCCTCCGCTCTGGCCGCGGCCTCGCCGGTGCCGGTCTCCTTCCAGCGCTCCCACTCTTCGACGCGGGCCCTGACCGCCTCGCACTCGCTCCGGGTCTCCTCCAGCGCGCGGCAGGTCTCCTCCAGCGCGTGCTCCCGGCGCGTAAGCTCGAGCAGCTGATCCTGGTAGGCATCCAGCGCGTCCCCCTTCTCGCGGACCTCTCCGACCAGCTCCGCCAGCCGTTCCTGCGTCCGCTGAGACGCCCCTTCCCTCTCCAGGCGGTCCAGGAACGCCTCTCCGAAGTGCTGCACGATCAGGATCAGCCTGTGCAGCTGAAAGATCTGGCGGTCGTCCGCGCGCCCGACCGGGATGTCGGTCTGATCCGCGTAGTCATTCTGCAGGATGAACTCATAGACGAGACTGCCCATGACCTCCAGGAGATCGCTAGCGTCTCCGGCCTGCTCTTTGCCGAGTTTCAGGACTCGTTCTGCAACATTCTCGTAGCTCATCAGTGTTCCACTCCTTTGATATTGAGCGCCCCCAGGATCGAATGGATGTCATCCAGCCGGATCGGTGCCGGCTGATCCGCGAGCAGCTTCCCTTCGTTATCACAGACCTCTATGTGCAGGGTGATCACCAGCGACTTGTCCAGCGAAAACCCAATGTGGTAGATCTTGTCCCGGTCGAACTTCAGCTGGTCCGAGAACCGGTCCAGCGGCCGGCCCCAGGTGATCTGGTTATCCGGGATCTGGCCGTTCTCGTCTTCGTAGCCCCAGAAGAAGATCGGGATCGTTCCGGTGATCGTAAACCCGGCCCGGGTCTTCCCGTCCGCCAGCCGGATGTAGACCGGCTGATCGTAGAGGATCTCATCCCCTTCGTGGATGACGCAGTAGCGGTCGAGATCCTCGAGCCTCGTCGTGCTGCTGTCCCCGCGGCCGATGCCGATGCTGTACGGTGCGTACTGCCGGATCTTGACCACCTCGTTGGCGATCAGTGCCGCGCCGTACGCGACGGCCTTCTCGCATTCGTCCTTCGGCATTTCCCGGAAGAGGTCGAACCGCTCATCCTCCCGGAGTTCATCCCGGGCGAACGCCTCCTCGATCTGCTTCTGCGTGAGGCAGAAATTGCAGAACCCGCCGACCGGCACGATGTTGAAACGGTCGTTCTTGAGGTAGTCGATCCCGTTCTTTCGGAGATACTTCTTGACGCTGCCGAGGATCTCCGCGAGGACCGGCTCGATGACCGCGTCGTAGGCCTCCGCCAGCATCGCGTAGGAGATCTCCGCGCGCACCTCCTCCGTGAGCCGGAGCTTGCAGAACTTCTCCGCGTAGCGGTTCTCGCTCCGCGTGTTCGCAAGCGGATTGACGGCGAACGGATCGAAAGCCTCTGCCTTCCCGTCCGCGGCGCCGAACACGCCGCTGACGTCCCGGGTGCGCTTGATCAGCTCCTTCTCCAGCGTGTAGACCGCGCGGTTGAACTCCTTGGACGCGCGGTCCGCCGGGATGCCGGCCCGCTCGAACGCGAGCAGGATCACCTTCTCGAGGAACGCGATGCCCGCCTTGCCGATCTCCCGGTCGGTGTTCTCGCCGACGCCCCAGCGCCGGATCGTCGCGATCTCATCCGCGTCACCGTGCGGCTTGACCTCGCAGAGCGTGAAATCCAGCGTCCCGCCGCCGCAGTCCGGGATGAAGACGTAGCCCTCATAGCGTTTCCCCTTGTTGCGGAGCCTGTAGTTATAGGTGTAATAGGCGCAGGCCGCGTCCGGCTCGCTGTAGAGGAAGATGTTCTTCTCGCCCTTCTCGTTCTCCCGGATGTAGTCAAAGGAGGAGAGGATCCGGCGGAGCTCCAGGCGGTTCGGCACGTTGACCTTCTCGGAAAGCCAGATCGCCGGGACCCCGACGACCAGCGCGTCGATCATGCCGTCTCCCCCTGCATCGTTTTCCAGATACCGCGTGAAGACATTGTTGAGAAATGCCCTGCAGATGCAGGACGGATCGTACTCCTCGGAATAGCCCCGGGCCTCCAGCATCTCGCGATTGCCGCGGTACTCCTCCGACAGGAGCATCTTGAACCCCTTGAAGGTCCGGACGCCCGGATCGCCGACCTCGTCGCGCGCATCCTTGCCGAACCGCATTTCGCCGTCTTCGTCCACGACGACGATCGAGTTCACCTGCGTCCCGTCAAAGTCGAATTCAAACGCCGCCGGGCGGCAGGACGTGATCTCCCCCTGCCTGTTGCGGTGCACATCCTTCAGCTCTGACAGTACGGTGTTGGTCGTGCCGTTGTCGAGACCGATCTTTACTCCCATCGTCTTTCCTCCTTGATCCCGGCGCCGGCCGGGCTCAGCCCGTAAGCCCGAGCCGGCGGCGCTCCTCGGAGATCCGGCTGTCGCGGATCCCGTTCCCGTATGCGTTCTGTGCGGCGAAGAATCCCGCCGCGATCCGGTCGCCTCCTGCGCCGGCCTTTCCCGGCACCACCGTGGTGACGCCGCTGCCGTTCAGCCGTGCCAGAACCGCGTTCCGGACGACCTCACAGCAAGTTTCATCGTTCACCTGCCCCGCTTGCGGCCCGGTTCCCGTACCGCGCGGTGCCTCCTCTTCCTTCGTCTCGTCAAAGACGCGGAGCACGAACTCGGTGTCGCCGTACCGGATCCCGGTCCGGGTCCTGCCGAGTTCCCTGCGCCTCGGCACAAGGACGAAGCAGGCCAGATCTCCGTTGCCGTTCACGAGCGTCAGATCGAACGGCTGGCGCTCGTCTCCGCCGGCATAGCCGGAGGTCACGAGGTTCCAGACACCGTCCTCGACGAGCGCTTCGTAGAGGAGCTGCGCCAGGCGCTCCACATGACCGGCTTCCTCGGCTTCCCGCCGTGCACAGGTCACGCAGCGGTCCAGTCTGCCGCGCATCTCCCGGACGGACGTCAGCGCGTCTTCCAGCGCCTCGAGATCCATGTCCGGCTCGTAC
>CAYLSR010000092.1:0-2306 GCA_964385855.1 uncultured Mogibacterium sp. | reverse complement strand
GGTGAGCAGCGCCTCATAGTCCGCCAGGACCTCCTCGAGCAGCCCGCCGGACCAGAAGCCGACCCGGCCGTCAAATCCTGCAGAAGGATCTTCTTCCTCCGTCCGGCTCGGATCTTTCATCTGACGCGGATCCTGCACCTGCACGATCCGCTCTTCGACTTCGCCGATCGCCTCGTGGATGTGAAGCACGAGCTGCTCGTACCGCTCGTTGAGCACGGCGAGCCTCGCTTCCAGGCTGACGGCTTCCGGGATGCGGGTCTGCGCGACGCCGATCGCCGCCTCGTGGTCCCCGTTCCTGAGATCTCTCAGCACATCCGCTTCAGCAGCTTCGAGGATGCTGAGTTCGCCCGGCGCCAGCTTGTCCGGATGCAATTCGCGGACCGCCGCGATGTTCGTCCGCAGCTGTCCGAGGCACAGCCGGGCGCGGTCTTCCCGGGCTTCCTGCGCCCGGGTCAGCTCGAGAAACTGCCGGTTGAACGACTGCTCCGCCTCCTCGAGCCGGCGCTGAACCGCCGTGAGATCCTGCGTCACCCCGTCCATTTCCGCGCGGATCGCGTCGATCTCCGCCCGAAACCGGAGGTTCTGCGCCCCGATCTCCGCCCGGAGCGCCAGCTCCAGCTCGCTGAATTCTTCCTCCAGCCGCGAGAAGTCCACCTGCGGCCCTCTCCCGCGCCCGTCACAACTGCGGAGGTCTTCTTTCACCCTCCTCAGGCGCTCCTCCGCCTCCGCGAGCTTGCGGTCCGCCTCCAGCCGTCTTGCTTTTGCTTCTTTCTGTTTCTTTTTGACCCGGTTGTATTCCGGTGTATAGACCCAGCGATAGGTTGCTGCCATGCCGCACCTCCTTTCCCTCTGCAGCGGAGCCGTCAGTACTTGTGGTACTGCGCGGCTTCTTCGCCTGCCTGAGTGATGAAGGTGGCCGCATCCGGGTGCAGGTCGCAGTCATCGCGCTCTTCGTATCCCTCGACGCGGATGCCCTGCAAAGCGAGCATCGACCGCACACCGTTCTTGATCCGGGACGGCAGGAACTCGTCCTCCGAGAAGGCTTCCATCAGGAAGGTCGGCGTCTCCGGCGAGTCCGGATTGACGACAAAGGCGATCTGGTTCCCGCAGTCATCCTCACAGGTGAAGGTGTACGGGTTGCGCTCATCTCCATCGACATAGCCCGACTGTGTGACGGACCAGACCGCATCCGCGGTCAGCAGCTCGTAGAGCGACAGCGACAGCTCCTCCGCCGCGATCGCGCAGGCCCTGCGGGTCCTGGCTTCCCGGTCACAGCGGTCGAACCCTGCTTCGTACTGCGCCAGTGCTTCGCGGATGCGCGTCAGCTGCTCCGGCGTAAGGTCCTCCCGGTCCAGACAGCCGCAGAGCCGGTCAAAGCCGTCCCTCAGCTCATCGTACTTGCCGTCCGACCAGCGCGAGATGTTGTAATCGAAGGCCGCCGGGCTTCCCTGCAGCGTGCAGGTCAGCTGCCCGCTCTCCGCGTTCAGGCGGTCCGCCATGCCGCGGATGCGGTCCGCGTTGCTCCTCACCTCCGCGTACTGTCTGTTGTACGCATCGTTCATCAGGATCAGCCGGCTCAGAAGCGTTCCGGCATTGACGATCCCGTTCCCGGCCGCCGTCAGGGCGGCCTGCGTGTCGCCGCCGCGCAGATTCTCCGCCAGCGACGCCCGCAACGAGACGAGCTCGCCGTACTTCGCCGGCAGGAAGATCTCAGGCTTCAGCCCGCGGATCTGACCGAGCAGCGCGTCGAGCTGCGCGAGCGCCGCCCGGGCGCGCGCCTCCGAGGACGCCGTCTGCGCCTGCAGCCGGTCGAACGCCTCCGCGTACCGGCGGGCCAGCTGCTCCGTCCGGCGGTCCATGTCGGAGACCTGCGCCGCCGCGGTCCTGAGCGCCTCCCGCATGGACCGGAACTCCCGGTCGAACGCGTCGGTCTGCCCGGAGACTTGCGTGCGCGCCTCCCCGCTGATCTCGCGGAACGACCGGGTGAACGCCTCCACCGCTTCCTGCACGTTCGCGTCTCCCGCGCGCTGCGCCTCCTGCAGTTCCTGCTCTCTCTCGCGGATCTGCGCTTCGATTGCCTCCAGTTCCCGTTCGGATTGGATGACAAATGCTTCCGACCGCGTCACTTCGCGGTTCATGGCCTCCCATTCGGAGGTCTTGACTTTTGTATGATTCGAACTCATCGTTTCCACCGCTCCTTTCGCTTTTTTCTTAAGGAAGGAACGCGGGGAACGCGGATAAATCGGATGATCTGAACTGCTACCCGTCAAGAGGACAGTGAAAAATCATAAGATTTTATCGACCAG
>CAYLSR010000091.1:0-6368 GCA_964385855.1 uncultured Mogibacterium sp. | reverse complement strand
GAGCTTTTTAAGTGATTCCAAAACAGGACTAGCTCAATTATCACCTATTATAAATGTAGGATAGCACAATGACAGGACAAGATATAACATAAATCGCTTTATTATATCATATTTTGCTGAAAAATGATTATAGAAATCTACAAATCAAAAATCTTGCGGTCCGCCGCCATTCCGTGAATAATAGAGATAGAGAGAGAAGCCGGAAAAGGCCGTCCCGGGAAGGAGCAGAGAGTGATCATGGAAATCAGGGTTTTAAAGAGGCGGGATCTGGAAGTCCTGCTGGAGATGAAGCAGGTGATTTGCGGAGTCGAGGAAGCGTACAGGACAAAGGCACAGGGAAATGTCGCGGCATGGCCGCTGGTGGAGCATCATTTTGACGGAAACGCGGTAATGGATATCCGTTCCGGTGGTGTTTTCGGAGATGTCAATGTTCACGGGGCAAAGATGCTGAATAACTTCCCGGGCAATGCGGAGCGGAATCTCCCTGTATTTACCGGAGTTCTGATGGTGTTCGATTCCAACACCGGTATTCCGATGGGAATCCTGGACGCGTCCTATGTGACCTGTATGAGAACCGGAGCGGCCGGCGCGATCAGCGTCCGCGCGCTTTCCCGAAAGGATACGGCGACACTGCTTCTGGTCGGAGCCGGCCGGCAGGCATTTTATCAGGTCGGTGCAGTCCTGAGCGCGATGCCGGGGATCACGCGCGTTCTCGTCGTCGATCCACTCAGTGTGGAGTTTGCGCAGAAATTCGCCGAATCCATGCCGGAGCGGCTGAATGCGGAACTCCATATCGACGCGGAAAAGGTGTCTTTCGAAGCGATGGAGAGCCTGGAAGAAGCAGTCGGCAAGGCAGATGCGATCATCACGATCACGCGTGCGATGAAACCGCTCATCCGCAGGGAGTGGGTCCGTCCGGGAACGCATCTCACCTGTATCGGAGCGGACATGGCAGGCAAAGAGGAGGTTGATCCGGAACTGTTCCGCGGGAGCCGGGTGTTCTGTGACGACATCGCACAGTGCTGCCGCGTGGGCGAATCCGAGATCCCATTCAAGATGGGGATCATCCGGGAAGAAGATTTCTGCGGAGAAATCGGACAGGTGCTCACAGGAGAAGTGCCGGGAAGACTGAGCGACGAGGATATCACGATCTTTGACGCGACCGGACTGGCGGCGCTCGATCTCGTCACCGCGAAAGTGGCACTGGAGTCCGCAGTGCAGGCCGGGATCGGGCAGATCGCGGAACTGTAAGGCGTTTCAAGTTATCCGGATATGAAAGAAAGGAAACAATCCGTATGAAAATCGAGAGTTTTGATTTGGAAAACTGGCTCAATCCCGCTTGCGACAGCGAGAAGAACAAGTATTATCTGGGTGGCAGCTGTGTCCTGCCGATGACGGTCGAAGAACTCTTCGAACTGACCGGGGAAAGCATAGAAGAATTCTTCGATGAACTCCGCACAATGAATCTGGGCTATCCGAGATTTGAAGGAACGCCACGGACCAGAGCTGCGGTCGCCGGATTATATCAGACGGTGAAGCCGGAAGATGTGATCCTGTGCCACGGCGGGACCGGGGCGAACAGCACCGTTTGCTACGGTCTTCTGGAAGCGGAGGACAATGTCGTCTCGATCATGCCGAACTACCAGCAGTTCCTTTCCATTCCGAAGTCGATCGGCACGGAAGTCCGTGAAGTGTGGCTGGAAGCGCAGAAGGGGTATAAGCTGGATATCCGGAAGGTGCGGGAGGCCATTGACAGCAATACTAAGGCGATCCTGTTTACCAATCCGAACAATCCGACCGGGTCCGTCCTGTTGGAACCGGAAATGCGGGAGCTGATCGAGGTTGCCCGAGAGGCGGATGCCTGGATCATCTGTGACGAAATGTACCGCGGTCTGGCTGATGAATACATGCTGTCTTTCGCGGATCTGTATGACAAGGCGATCGTCACGGCGAGCTCATCCAAGATCTACTCGATGGCAGGAACACGTGTCGGCTGGATCATCTGTAAGGATCCGGAAACCCGAACCAAATTGTTCAACTGGCGCTCTTATGATTCGATCTGCGGCGGTGTCTTCGATGAATGGATCTTCGCGATCGCGCTGGAGCATAAAGACGCGGTTTTCGAACGTTCCCGCAGGATCGTAAACGAGAACAAGCGAGTCATCGACGCGTGGATCGCACGGAGCCCGTACCTGCATCAGTACGCGGAAGCCTACGGAACCACCTATCTCGTGCATTATGATCTGGACATCCCGGCTCAGAAGTTCGCGGATGATCTGCTCGACGAGAAAGGGGTGCTCGTATGTCACGGCGACTGTTTCTTCATCCCGCATTCGTTCCGCATCACGCTTTCCCATGCGCACGAGCTGGAAACCGGCCTGGCGCTGATCGATGAGTATATGGAAGAACTGGTCGCCAAAGGGGTCCGCGTGATCCCGCCGCGCAGCGAAGACTGATCGTGCGGTCCTGGAAAGGTCGGTCGTCAACGCAGATGACCGCCTTGACGAAAAGGGGTTATAGGACAAAAAGAGTTGGTAAAAACGGCTGCAACTGTTGAAATTTCAACGGCTGCAGCCGTTGTATCTTGTTTCTGAGAAGATACAGGCTGGACAAAAAGAGTTGGTGAATATCCAAAAAATCGTTGAAATTTCAACACGAATTAGGGCTATATCTTCCTTGAAAGCAATCGCTTTGGAGGGAGATGCCATGAAATACGTTATTTGTCCTATTTGCGGGGATCATTGTATCAAATACGGGAAGAACAGGAGTGGGTCGCAGCGATGGTTTTGCAATGCCTGCAGGACCATTGTCACACCCAAGGTCGATAACTCCGCCAGGCAGCTTCAGATTTTTCTGGACTGGCTGTTCAGCAGAGGTGCACAGAGTGATCTTCCTGGAGGAGGACAGGCTTTGCAAAAGCACTGCGGAAAGAGGTACGATCTCTTCGGGAAGAAGCGCCGGGAACTCAGCCCGCAGAACTTCATAGACCTCTTCCGGTCGGACTACTGTAAACATGATTTCGCCTCTCTGTTTTCCACCCGGCATCCCGGGGCAGGAGATCTTCTTTCGTTGAAGTTCCCGTGCGGTTTCATTGTTTCTTCTGAAAGAATGATATCACATTCCGGGAACGGGATAAAGTGGGAGGACGCAGGCGTTTATCGCCGATATTTTTTAAGAACAGAAAGGCCTTTTATGGTATATTGGTAGAAGATAAGGGCCGGCGCGCTGCAAGGTCAAGCCGGATATGTGTTGAGACAGGGGTTCGGAGGAGCAGGAAGGGCAAATGGAAGCTGCACTGATCATTTTTAAGCAGACAATCGTGATGTTCCTGTACATGTTTGCGGGATACATCCTGTTTAAAACAGAAAAGATGACGATCAAGGGCAGCAAGGACATCGCGACGCTTCTGGTGTGGCTCGTCATCCCGGCGGTCATCGTCAACAGCTTTTGCGTGGAGTATTCGCACGCCAAACTGATACAGCTCGGCCAGAGCGCTCTTCTCAGCGCGCTGGGGATTGGTCTTGCCATGATCATCGCGGCGATCCTCTTCAAAAAACATCCGGTGGACAATTTCGGCAGCGCCTTCTCGAATGCCGGCTTCATCGGGATCCCGCTGATCCAGGCGGCCTTTGGCGACAAGGGGGTGTTCTACATCGTTGCGATCGTCGCGATGATGAACATGCTCCAGTGGTCGTACGGCGTGAAGGTCATCACCGGGGAGAAGTCCGCGGTGGGGCTGCGGCACCTGGTCATCAACCCGATCTTCGTCAGTATCGTCATCGGCCTCGTGCTGTTTGTGACCGGCGCGGGGGCACATCTCCCGGTCGTGGCGGCGGACGCCCTGAGCGGGGTCGCTGCCCTGAACGCACCGCTCGCGATGATCGTCATGGGCTCTTACCTCGCGCAGTCAGATATCAGGAAGATGCTCACTTCGGGACATCTGTATTGGGCCAGCGCCGTCCGGCTGCTGATCATACCGGCGGCGACCATCCTGCTGTTCCGAATCCTGCCGTTCGAAGGGGACCTCGTCATGGCGGTGTTCATCGCCCTGAGTACGCCGATGGGAGCGAATGTAGCAGTCTATGCGCAGCTGTATGACGCGGATTATCCTTACGCCTGCCAGGCGGTGACGATGTCGACCTTAGTGTCGATCGTCACACTGCCGCTGATGATCATGGCAGCCGCTCAGCTGCTGTAGCGACCGAAGCAGGGATTCGCAGCACTCTTGTCACCGCTTTCGTTTCATCGTATACTGGTTACAGTGCATCCGGCACCCGGGCCGGGCAAATAGGGAAGGGAAAGAGAGATCACTCGTATGAAATCCAGAATACTCAAGGGACTGGGCAGGACATTCCTCCCGTATATCATCCCGATCGTCTGCTATCTCGCGGGTTCGCAGCTGAAGCTGAACGGAGCCGCTTTCGCATTCATCGTCCTTACGCTGAACTACGGCGGCATGTCGTTCGGGTACAGCTTCGGTTCCAAGGTCATGGCCGCGCAGTCTACCACGCTGCCGCCGGAGCCGGAAGATCCCACCGACCGCCTGCTGCGCAACGTGACGACGATCCTGCTGTTCGGCGTCCTGTTCTTTGTCGCAGGTCTCCAGTGTGAGCCGGGCGCGAGAGCGGACAAGATGGCATATATCGGCATCCTTCTGTACCTCCTCTCGATGATGATCCGCTGTAAATCGCTCCGGCTGGTTCCGTATCTGGATCCGATGGAGCCGATCGACATCAACCGGATCGCGCCGATGAAGGCCTACGGTGTCTACGAAAGGATCCGGCATCCGGCGCAGGCCGCGATGATACTGTACGCAATCGCCGCGATGAGCGTTTTCGCCAACGTCCCGTGCATCATCGTCTGCGCTGCGGTGATAGTACTGACTTTCATCCGGACCGTGCGGGAGGATCGGTATCTGACGGAGCGCCTGGCCGGCTACGACGAGTACAAGGCGCAGGTGACGAAGCGCCTGCTGCCGCACATCTGGTAAAGTATGACAAAAAAACCGTCCCCCTGTCAGCTTTTTGAGCAAACGCACATCTCTTACAGCTGAACGGAAAACTCGCGAATGAAAAAGGCATCGGACCTCCGCTGATCAGCGGCCCGATGCCTGTTTTTTTATATAATGCACACCCCGTCTACTTCAGGCAGTAGCCCAGGATACGCCCGGATGCTTCCTTGAGCTCCGCCTTCTCGAGGCCCAGCTCTTCCGCACTGCTGCCGAGGATCTCCTCGCCATACTGAGCGATCGCAGCCTTGTTCGCGTACAGAACTTCATAGTTCAGGCCGGTCAGTAGTACCGGCGCTTCCTCCAGATCCGCATACGCATGAAGCAGCGAATGGATCCGGTCGGTCTTGCTCTCCGGCAGGCGGTACATGATATCCTGCGCGTTGTCGATCTCCTTCGCCATACGGATGAGGTCCTTGCCGAAGTGGAGGTCCTTGATCGGGAGCATGGAATCCGCGGCCTTCATGATCTCGGAGGACAGCCGTTTCAGGTCTTCCCACAGGTGAAGATCCTCGACCGGATGCATGACTTCGTTCGCGGCATCGACTTCTTCGATCTTCTCTTCGATAAACTCTTTGATGGACATGTCGTTCTCCTTCCGGTTTCGCAGTGATAATGGGCGCTGAAACGGCTTTGTGCCTTTCCGCGGCGTCATGTTATTATACTATTACTTCAGCCGGGTTGCAATGCGAATTCTGTTGGGTAAACCGGCAAAAACGTATATAATAAAGAAAAACCGGGAGAAGGGGAAGAGGATATGAGGATCAGGAAATCCACGGAACAGGATCTGGACCGGATGGCGGAGATCTACGCATACGCGCGCAGGTTCATGGCGGAAAACGGCAATCCGAATCAGTGGGGGCCGACGAACTGGCCGCCGGAAGCGCTGCTCCGCGAGGACATCCGGGCGGGCAGGAGTTACGTCTGCGTCAACGATGCGGGAGAGGTGGTCGGGACGTTCTGCTTCGACTACGGGAAGGACATCGAGCCGACGTACCTCGAGATCGAGGACGGCGCCTGGATCGATGACAGCCCGTACGGCGTGGTGCACAGGATCGCCGCGGACGGTTCGGAGAAGGGGATCGGTTCGTTCTGCCTGAGCTGGGCGTTCGAGCAGTGCGGTCACATCCGCATCGACACGCACTTCGACAATGTGGTGATGCAGAATCTGATGAAGAAACTGGGGTACACCCATTGCGGCACGATCTACGTCGTAGAAGACGACTATCCGCGGTTGGCGTATGAGAAGACCGGACGGTCTTCGGCACAGGTGCGATAAACGCCGAAAAAATAATATACATTGAAAAAGCGCCCGGCGTGATATGCTCCCTTTATGAGAGACAGTGAAAAAGAAAATCAC
>CAYLSR010000090.1:0-6373 GCA_964385855.1 uncultured Mogibacterium sp. | reverse complement strand
AACGCGCATCTGAGCAAACCCGTCGAGGCCGACATTCTTTTCGGGACCCTTCGCAGCTTGATAAAAGTTGATGCCGAATAACAGTCCTGCAAACCCCGATAGATTTCGGATTGCGTTAGAACCCGGGATCCTGAAACCTCTAATTCTTAATACCGCTTGTTCAATCCTGGTATTTGTCGCACATTTCACCAGGTTTCGATGCATTCTCAAGTGATTCGATTTGACTTGAATTGGTGTTGACCGATCATTCCTGTATGCGGCTCTCATAGCGGGTAAAAGCCTCGTTCCACGAGCGGTAGGCCTCATCGCCCTTGTGGTTTGGAAGGTTGTAAGTCTCGCCAAGATACTTCCCGATGAACGACGACACCTTCACCGCACCAGCGTAGTTCACATGGTCGCCTGCATCACGCGTATCGGTTTGCCAGTCGATGGGCACCTTGGTTGGCTCCACATTCAGGTCGATGTAATCCACACCTGCACTCTCCGCGAATTTCGCGATACCGTTGTGCCGTGCCGTGTTCCAGCACAGGGTGCTCGGCGTGCTCACAAGCACAGGCGTCGCCCCGATGCTTCGACAATAACTGATCATCATCTGCAGGTATTGCTGATTGAGAATCGGGATTTGTTGCACCTCATCGCTCGGGGCCATATGCCCTGCGGCATCCGTGGGACTCACGCCTTTGTAGATGTAGAACCCTTTCAGGTCGTCGGTCCAAGTGGCTTGAGGCTCGGTGGTGGCATCAGCCGCCGTTGCGCTTTTCCAACGGTCATGGTACTCAAGAACAGGTAATATATCCTGCGCCGTGCGCAGAACAGCTACATCGATTGAAAATGGCGCATAAATGGTGTTCGTCTCGATGACGACCACCTTCGGCTTCTGGTTTTGCGTCGCGCGATGCAGCAGCGTGTTGCCGTATGGTAGCTGCTGTTGACTCGTTGCACAGACGTACGAAGTGAACCCCTGCTCATTCCACATCTGCATGGGAGAGAATGCGCTAAATGCCTCGCTGTCCCCGATGAACAGCACGTCAATGGTGTTTTCGGGCTCTCCCAGGATGCCGTTGGCCTCCTGGTTCATCATGCCGAACGCCTTCTGGTTGTTCTTGGGAATGAACAGCCCCGACAAGGCGCAGAGCGATACCGCCATGACCGCTACGACAATCACCGTGCAGACCAGCGTTCTCAATACCCTATTCGCCGTCTTTTGAAATGATCTCATTGAAAGCCTCTCTGAAATGCTTGGTTAAAACTGCGCGTACATGGGGGCAACCGGCGTGTAGCTCGCACCATAGGCGCCGAACACGATAATGAACAGAGCTAGGAGAATCCATGCGCCCCACCTCACGGCAGCATGACGAGCCGCGATTGCCTTGCAGGGGTTCGCGCCTCGCTCTTTTAGAATGCCAACGACGAGCATGGTCACTAGCACTACAACCACAATCGCGCAATCGTGTCTATCGATACCCATCGAGAAAATGGTTCCCTGGACGAACGAGTCGATGGTGAAATCGCTGAACGTTTTCGCGAGCATCGTCAATCCAGCCTTTGCATCGTTGGCCCTGAAGAGCAACTCTCCTGCGAAGATGACCACAAGCGTTCTCGTTATCTGGAACGCGCGGTAGGGAACGCTGTTGCGATCGATGCCGAGCTTCTCGGCCAAGGATTGCGCAACTGGCTCGATAAAGCCGCCGCACATGATCATGACGAAGTAATACATGCCGAAGAGCAGATACTGGGATCCAGCGCCGTGCCAGAGGCCGTTTCCCACCCACACGGCAAGAAGCGCTATGGAGCTGACCAGCAGAGGACCGTAGCGGGGGCCTATCTTCTTTCGTGCGACACTGGTCAGCGACTTGCATCTTTTCGACAGCGAGATTGGATAATACACGTAGTCCTTGAACCACGTGCCGAGGGTGACGTGCCAACGTTTCCAGAATTCGGATGCCGTACGCGAGAAGAAGGGCTGCCGGAAGTTCTCGGGAAGGTTGACGTTGAACATGCGCGCCGTGCCAAGGGCGACGTCCATCGTGCCTGAGAAGTCGCAATACAGCTGCACGGTGTAAACCACAGCAGCAAACGCAATCACACCACCGTCGTACGCCGTATAGTTGTCGAACACAGGCTTGATGAACGCATTCAGACGGTCGGCAACAACAACTTTCTTGGCTACACCCCAAAGGATGCGCAGCGATCCTTCATACAAGTTCTGGCGCTTCAGAGGCTCGCCGGAGAAGAGGGCCTCCGCTGTTTGGCTGTAACGGCAGATGGGTCCTTCCATGATTTGCGGGAAGAAGCTGAGGAATAGCGCCACGCGCGCTATGTTTCGATCAGCCTTGATGGTCTCGCGGTAGACGTCGACCAGATATGACACCGCCATGAGCGTGTAGAACGAGATGCCAATGGGAACGCCGATTGTTGTGACAATCGGCGGCACGTCTACGCCGACAAGCGAGAGGAGGGATCCGACGGAGGCGCTAAAGAAACCGAGGTATTTCAGCGCAGCGAGTATCCCGAAGTTCGCGATAATACCCGTCACGAGAACGATGCGCATGCGTCGCTTACAGGCCTTCCTGATTTGACGCTTGCCCTCGGTCGCTTCTTTCAAAAGTGCGTTGCGTTTCCCCAGCAGGGCGGACATGCCCAATCCGCAGGCGTAAACGACAACGATCGAAAGAACCAAAAACCCGATGAGCGTGCTACTCAAGCACCAGAAGAAGAGGAGACTGAAGCAGAGTAGCACAGCCCATCGGGCGCGCCGGGGCGCCACGCCATACGCCAAAAGGGAAAGTGGTAAGAAGCCAAAGGCGAAGGCGAGAGAGAAATATGAAGTCATGAGAACTTCCGCTTAGTCGTTGTCTTCCAGCAGATTCTCGACAAGCAACGTGATTGCTGCAGCAGAGTTGAAGTTCTCGGGCACAGCGTGAACGGGCGGTATCTCGATGTCGAACGCATCCTCGAGCTCGGCGACGAGCGCTACCATGGTGAGCGAGTCGAGATGCCTGTCTTCGACGAGCGTGGTGCACGTCTCGCAATCGACTCCGGGGCAGAGTTCCTCGAGGATTTCGATAATCATGTCTTGAGTGTTCATGTTCGTCCTTTCGCTTGTCTTGTTACGATGCGGTCTACAGATTTCGGTGAGGTGTGTTTAGGCTGCTTGTCTCGATGCGCTGCCGGACGAGTTTGAGCTCCCCGGCACCATCGCGAAGGTATACACGCGGGAGGTCGCGGCTCAAGAACAACGCCATTCCCTCGGTCATGCAATAGGCTCCCGCGTTGGGGAACGCTATGCGGTCACCGATGTCCAGTTCGCCCACAGGGGCCTGCTTCACCAGCGTGTCTCCCGAAGTGCAGAGCGATCCGCAAATGGTCCATGCATCCTGCTTGTGTGAAGGTCGATTTCCCAATATGCGGAACGCGGGCGATTTCATCGCGAGCGAGGGGCCGTAGTATGCAATCTGATGCTTGCCCCCGTCGACGATCGCGTAGCGCTGCCCGCAGTTGCATTTCACGTCGACAACGCTCGTGACATACGTTCCGCATGGCGCCGCGATGAAGCGGCCTATCTCGAGCGTCACTGTTCCGCGGAATGCCATACCTTCAAGGGCCTCCGCGAGCGTTGCCAGCAGCTCATGTTCATTTGCCGCCACGCCGTCTTCCTCGCAGTACTCGATGGGCAACCCTGGACCGTATTCCAATTCGAGAGCATCCGCATCGGCGCTTTCCGCAAGCTCGGCCAAGAGCGAGTCGAGCATCGAGATTTCGCGTCTGATACGTTTGCACGAGCTCTTCTGCGTGCCTGAGAAGAACTGCACTCCACGAAAATCGACAAAGGGATGCGCGTCGAGACTCCTCACGATGCGTCGAACCTCTTCGACGTCCATGCCAAACTGGTTACCGCTCGTGATTCTCAAGAGCAGCGGGAGCCTCCTCCCAGCATCGCTCGCGAGGGCTTCCAGAATCTCGAAGTGCGTGGTCGACTCAACCGTGAACCGATGGATGCCCTCATGGTTGTTGACGAGCTCTTCCATGATTGCTGCGTCTTTGTGAACGCCTGAGATGACGAGCTTTTCGTCGGGAATCCCGAGCCGCTGACAGATTTCAAATTCACCAGGAGAGCAGACCTCGATGAACGGGACCGCACCGCTCGCTGCTTCCAGCACGAACGGGTTTGCCTTCATTGCGTAGCAGAGTCTCGTACCCACTGGGAGGGATGTCTTGAGTTCGTTTACGCGCCTGACCAGCTCGCCTTCGTCGAACAGATAGCAGGGCGTCTCAAATGCCTCTGCAATCGTTTCGATGGTTCTTCTGTTCTGCATGGCTCGCCCTGTCCTATCGCTTCGATTCACAAGCGAGTGCAAGCAGGCCCGACCGGTCGACCTTCCCGTTCTTGTTGAGCGGCATGCCCTGAACGCGCCGGATGCTCGTCGGGCGCATGAAGGACGGCAGCTTCTCTCGCGCAACGAGGGGAAGCTCGCTTGCATCAGCAGACCCCTCGTAGAATGCGAGTAAGCGCTTGCGCTTGGAGTCGAATACGCAACGGCAACGGTTGACGCCGGGAAGGCGCTCGAACGCTAAGTCGACTTCCTCGAGCTCGATACGGTGTCCCTGATATTTCACCTGGTTGTCCTTACGACCTCGGAACACGAGCTCACCCTGCTCGTTCAACATAGCCAAATCTCCTGTACGGTAAACGCGGTCTGGGAATCGATCGTTTGCTGGGTTCTGCGTGAAGGCCCGGTTCGTGAGCTCCGGTTGTCCCAAGTAGCCCAGCGCGAGCGACGGCCCCCGCACGAGCAACTCGCCATCGACACCCGCCTCGGTGACGACGTTTCCACCTTCGTCAACCAGAACAACGTCGCAATGGGGGAACGGCTTTCCAAGCGGCATGCCGTCACCGTAGTCGCGTTGCGGGTCCAGGATGTGGTACAAGCAGTTGCACGTCACCTCAGTCGGGCCGTACAGGTTGACGAATGTTGACTGGGGAAGGCGCGATCGCCATGCCTTCAAATGCTTGGCGGGCATGACCTCCCCGCTGAACATGACCGTGCGAATCGACGAGAGATCTGCTTCATCGAGCGCATGATAGGAGCTGATGAGACATAGCGCAGCAACTGCCCAAACCAAGACGGTTACGTTGTGCTTCGCGAGGAAACCGACAAGTTCGATTGGCTGCATGAACAGCCTTCGCGGCACTATCACGAGCGTTGCCGAAGTCGCGAGCGCTGAGTAGATATCCTTTGTCGACACATCGAAATCGAACGGCGCCTGGTTGCCGATGCGGTCGCCAGAAGTGATTCCGAACGTCTCGACGAACGAGTCGATAAAGGCGACGATTGCCCTATGGCTTATTACGACACCTTTGGGCGTGCCCGTCGAACCCGACGTGAAAAGTGCGTACACGGGATCGGTTTCGAGCGCGCTCGTGCGAATTTCGTCAAGCGCCTCGTAGTCGATGGCACTCGCTTTAAGCACATCGCAATTCACGAGGCTGCTTTGGGAACATGCCGACAGGACGTGTTCGGACGTCTTCCCATCGTGCACGACAAGCGGGCTTCCCAATGCGGAGATGATGCCCTCCAGCCGACTTGCTGGGATGGCAGGATCGACTGGCACATAGAAGCCCCCAGCATATAGGATGCCGAGTTGGGCGGCGAGCGCATCAAAGCCCTTGTCCATGGCGACGATGACCCCGCGACCCCGCACCCCGATGCGAGCAAGCCCGCTGCCAATTCGCATGCTCGTCTCGGCGAGGGTCTCGTAACTGTATGATCCGTTCTCGTCGATGACTGCATAACGTTCGGGACATGTCGCGACGGAGGATTCCAAATAGTTCAAGACGTTCGATTTCATGCGATTCTGCCTTTCTGTTGTCATTCGCTGTAGAGTTACGATACGAAGCCTTCCTTCAGGGACCCTAAGCGGAACCTAAAGGTTTCTTCAGAGTGCGGGTTTCCCTCTCCATGTCGGATCATCAGGACCAATAGCCGAGATCGCGCCCCCGCTCGTATACGGCAACCGCTTGTGCGTAGTAGCCATACGAGTTGAGGTGTGTCCAATCTGCGCGCAGCTGCTCTGAGACGCATCCGCGGTTGGCGTCCTCCTCGTCTTCCTCGGTTGCTTCGAGGCCCGCCGTTTCCAAGCCGCGCTCGACAAGGAACGCACGCATATTGATGAAGTGGTCGCCGAATTCTTCGCGCAAGGCGGCCTCCCACGAGGTCTCCCCGGCGCCCGTTCCCTCTGGGAAGGGCTCTTGGCTCATATCGGCGAAAGACGTTCCTGGATCATCGGTGTCGCCTATGATGAAGTAATCCTCGCAACCTGCGCGCTCGATCATGCTCCGATACTGTGCGATGAGCTCGTCGTAGTCCCCGTT
>CAYLSR010000089.1:0-6380 GCA_964385855.1 uncultured Mogibacterium sp. | reverse complement strand
GCGTCAACGATACCGAGAAGTGCGCGAAGGAGCTCGCGGGGCACCTGAAGGGCTGGCTCACGCACGTGAACCTGATCCCGCTCAATCCGGTCGACGGGACCGGCTACGGAACGTCCGGCGCGGAGGCCGTCCGGCGTTTTCGCACGGTGCTGGAAGAGGCCGGCGTCGCGGTGACGGTCCGAAGAACGCTCGGGACGGACATCGACGCGGCATGCGGGCAGCTGAGGCTCCGTTGAAGCCCGCCGTGCATTCACACGTTGTGAGAAGTTTGTGTGAATTGTGACTTCGGTACACTGAATTGTGATATAATAATTCGATAAGTGCGCTTTCAAGGCGTGTAATGGCGGATGCTGCAGGGAGCGAAGGGACTTCCTGCGCTGTTGCCGCGCTTTGCGGCAGATTGGAGAAAACCATGAATATCCTGCTGGACGGAATGGGCGGCGACAACGCGCCGGAAGAGATCGTAAAGGGCGCCGTGATGGCGGCGAAGGAGATCAGTCATCAGATCCTGATCATCGGCCCGGAGGAACGCATTTACGAATGTCTGAAAGACGAGCGCTGGAAGGGCAACAATATTCAGGTCATCAATGCGACCGAAGTCATTACCAACAACGAATCGCCGGCCATGGCGATCCGCAAGAAAAAGGATTCGACCATCGCCAAGGGCATGCGGATGATGAAGGAAGGGGAAGCGGACGTCTTCATCTCCGGTGGCAGCACGGGCGCGCTGCTCTCCGCGGGCCTGTTTATCCTGGGCAGGATCCAGGGGATCAAGCGCCCGGCGATCGCGGCGTTTTTCCCGAAGATCGGTCAGGACGATACGACGCTGATCCTGGACTGCGGTGCGAACGTGGATGCAAACCGGAGCACCTGCTCCAGAACGGCATCATGGGCAGCATCTTCGTCGAGTGCGTCAAGGGGATCCCGTCTCCGGAGGTCAAGCTGCTCAACGTCGGGGCAGAAGACGAGAAGGGCGATGTCCTGCACAAGGAAGGGCACAAGCTGCTGGCCGAGAGTTCCCTGAACTTCACGGGCAACTGCGAGGGCCGGGATGTTCCGTTCGGCTGCTGCGACGTGATGGTTGCGGACGGGTTTTCCGGAAATGTCTTCCTCAAGAGCTCGGAAGGGATCGCGCTCGCGATCATGAAGCGCATGAAGGACAAGCTGATGGAGAATACGCTCTCCAAAGCAGGTGCATTGCTGGCATCCGGGAAGCTCCGCGATATGAAAAAAGAATTTGATTATTCCGAAGAGGGCGGCGCGCCGATCCTCGGCGTCAAGGGCGCCGTGCTCAAGATCCACGGCAGCTCCAAGGCCAACGCGGTCTACAACGCGGTGCTCAAGGCCATCCCGTACATCGAGAACGACGTGACGGGGCGGATCGAGCGGGCGATCGTCGGCAGCACGACCGTGCTGGAGGAAAGCAGGGCCGCCATCGAGCGGGATGACACTGCAAACGAATAACGTCCGGACGGAAACGGAACCCGGACCGGGCTGAGGACAGAAGCAGAAATGACACATAATCAGAAGAAAAACTCCATACTGGAAGACCGGATCGGGTATCGGTTCCGGGACCCGGGATTGCTCGAGCGGGCGCTGACCCACAGCTCCTACGCGGCGGAACAGGGCAGAAGCTACTGGTATAACAACGAGCGGCTGGAATTCCTCGGAGACGCGATCCTGGATGCCATCGTCGGGCTGCGGCTCTATGAGCTCCGGCCGGATGAGCGGGAGGGCAGCCTTTCCAAGATCCGGGCCAACATCGTCTGCGAGCGCTAGCTTGCCGGGATCAGCCGGGAGGTCGGCATCGGTGCGTTTCTGCTGCTGGGGAACGGCGAGGACGCGTCCGGCGGCCGGGACAAGGATTCGATCCTGGCGGACGCGCTGGAGGCGGTCATCGGAGCGATCCTGTTGGATGGAGGATTTGAAGAGACGAAGCGCGTCGTGCTGGACCTCTTTCTGGAGAACATCCGGCTCGCGATCCGGGGAAAACTGTTCCGGGATTACAAGACCGAGCTGCAGGAAAAGCTGCAGGAGCGGTACCGGACCGTCGCGATCCGGTATGTCTTAACGGAAGAGAGCGGACCGGACCACGATAAGCAGTTCACGGTAGAGGTGTCCGCGCTGGACCGGATCCTGGGGCACGGCACAGGCAAGAGCAAGAAGGAAGCAGAACAGGACGCGGCCCGGGATGTGCTGCTGAAGGGAGAATTTTAATTGTATTTTAAGAGATTGGAGATGCAGGGGTTTAAGTCCTTTGCAGATCCTGTAGTGATCGAACTCAATGACGGGATCACCTGCATCGTCGGTCCGAACGGGAGCGGCAAGAGCAACATCAGCGACGCGCTCCGGTGGGTGCTGGGCGAACAGAGCCCGAAGCAGCTGCGCGGCAGCAAGATGGACGAGGTGATCTTCGCCGGTACGGCGACCCGCAAGGCCAAGGGGATGGCGGAGGTCACGCTGGTGATCGACAACTCCGCCGGCCTCCTGCCGCTCGAATACAGCGAGGTGGCGGTGACCCGGCGGATGTTCCGGTCCGGCGAGAGCGAGTACCTCATCAACGGCAACCAGTGCAGGCTCCGGGACATCAAAGAGCTGTTCATGGATACCGGGATCGGCGTGGACGGGTATTCGATCATCGGACAGGGCAAGATCCAGGAGATCGTCAGCACCAAGCCGGAAAACCGGCGCGAAATCTTCGAGGAGGCGGCCGGCGTCGTTCTGTACAAGAACCGCAAAGCCGAGGCCGAGCGCAAGCTCAAAGCCGCGACAGATGATCTGGAGCGGGTCCGCGACATCATCGCGGAAATCGAGGGGCGCATCGGCGGGCTCAAGACCGAATCCGAGAAGGCCATGGAGTTCATCGACCTTCGGGACCGGTACCGCCACCTGGAAGTGAACATCATCCTGCACAACGTCGACGGACTTGAGAGGAACCTGAAAGCCGGAGAAGAGGAGCTCGCGGAGCTCAATGAACGTTACGACAGGACCTGCGACGATCTGCATCAGTTCGAGACGCAGGCCGAAAACCAGCGCCTCCGGGACGCGGAGCTGAGCGAACAGCTCGAGACGGCGAACAGGGACCTGCTGAACAAGGTCGAAGAACTGCATACGATCGCGAACCGCGGGCAGATCAACAGCGAGCGGCTCGCGCAGATCGAGAAAGACCTGCTCCGGCTCCGGGCGCAGCTCGATGACAACGCCGCGAAGCTGGAAAGTCAGCAGCACAACTACGGGGAACTGGAGCAGAGCGAAAAAGCTCTGGCGCGCGAGCGGGAAGCGATGCAGCAGTCGCTCGAGGACGCGGTCCTGCAGCTGAACGAGCACAACCTGACCGCGCGGAGCATGCAGTCGCAGATCGAGCAGGCCAAAAACTCCGTGATCGAACTCAACAACAAGATCGTCCAGAACCGCGCGGAAGTCACCACGCTGGACAACTACCGCACGACGCTTTCGGACCGCAGGCGGCAGATCCTGGAGGAGCACGAGACGCAGGGAGAGGGAACGGCCCAGAACCGGGCGAGACTCGAGGATATCCGGGCTTCTTTTGCCGAGAAAGACCGCGAACAGCAGGAAGTCAGCGGGAAGATCGAAGAAGTTGCCAATAATATTATATCCGTAAATGAGGAAGCCGCGACGATTTCCGCCGAAATCGAGCAGCTGACGATCCGCTCCAACCGCGCGACGGCCCGCAAGAGCACCATCGAGGAGATGGAAAGCAACTACGAGGGCTACAATAACGCGGTGCGCCAGATCATGGCGCGCGGGTTCCGCGGGATCATCGGGACGGTTTCGGAGCTGATGAAGGTGCCTGCCGGCTACGAGACGGCCATTGAGACCGCGCTCGGCGGTTCGATGCAGCACATCATCTGTGAGGATGACCGCTCCGCGAAGGAATCGGTCGAGTGGCTCAAGCGCGCAAGGGCCGGCCGCGCGACCTTCCTTCCGGTCGCGTCCATCCACGGGCGGAGCCTGAAGCCGGAAGGTCCGGTCACGGAGATGCCCGGATACCTCGGGATCGCATCGGAAAGGATCTCCTGCGATCCGAAGTACCGGGAGATCTACGATCAGCTGCTCGGGCGCGTCATCCTCGCGGATGACATGGACCACGCGATCCGCATCTCAAAGAAGGCCAGCAGCGCGTTTAGAATCGTGACGCTGGAAGGCGAAGTCATCAGCGGAAGCGGCGCGATCACCGGCGGGCAGTACAAAAACAGGAGCGCGAACCTCCTCGAGCGCCGCAAGGAGATCAAGGAGCTCACGATGGAGATCGCGGGCTATCAGAAGCGCCTTTCGGAGCTCTCTGGGCGCCGGGAGGAATGCTACAAATCCGTGCGCGACCTCAAGAACGAGCGCGCGGAATTATACAACCGTCTGCAGCAGATTGAAATCGATGTCCAGCTCCTCCGAAACGAAAAGGAGCATGCGGAATCCCTCGCGGAAGCGGCTGACACGGCTGTGCGCCGGTATGATGAGGAGATCCGGACGATCGATTCGGACATCGAGCGCGCAGGCTCGATGATCGCGGAGTACGAACGCAGGATCCGGGCGGCGGAGGAGGAGATCTCCGCGCTCGAGGAGCGGACGACGCGGCAGATCACGGAGTCCGAAGCGTTCAGCGCGCAGATCGAGTCAGACAACGAGTCGATCGTGCAGAAGCGCGTGGCGCTCGGTGAGCTGGAGGCCAAGACGCTCGGCCTCAACGAGCTGATCGAGCGGGTCCGGGACACGATGACCGACCTGGAAGAGCAGCTGGCGGAAGACGGCGCCGAGTTCGAAGAACTCAGCAGCCAGCGGCTGCTCCTGACCAGCAGCGGTCAGGAGTCCGATGAGAAGGAAGAGACGCTGCGCGCCGAAAAGACGCAGCTGGAAGAAACGATCGGCACTGTCACCGCGGCGCTGGACGAAAACCGCGCGGCGTACGAGAAGACCCTGCGGGGTCAGAAGGCCTGCTCCGGCAGGATCTCCGGTCTGCAGGATGAAAAATACAAGCTGGAAGTAAGGACCGCCCGGAACGAGACGCTGCTGACATCGCAGAAGGAGAAGCTCTGGGAGGAATTCGAGATGTCCTACGCGGAGGCACTGGATCTCCGGGAAGAGGACTTCGCCATCACCTCCGGAAACCGCGAGGCGAAGGAGATCCGGGTCCGCATGGCGGAGCTCGGCGATGTCAACATCTCCGCGATCGAGGAGTACAAGAGCGTCAGCAAACGCTATGAGTTCATGACCGCGCAGGAGCAGGACACCTCCAAGGCGATGGAAGAGCTGGAGACGATCATCCGCAACATGGACCGGACGATCCGGGTGCGCTTCAAGGAGAACTTCGACAAGGTCGTCCTGAACTTCGAGCAGACATTCCGGGAACTCTTCGGCGGCGGGCACGCGGAGCTGCGGCTGGAGGATGAATCCGATCCGCTGGAATCAGGCATCGAGATCATCGCGCAGCCGCCGGGCAAGGCGCTCAAGAACATCAATCTGATGTCCGGCGGCGAAAAGACGCTGACGGCGATCGCGCTGATGTTCGCGGTGCTCAAGGCCAAGCCGACGCCGTTCTGCATCCTCGACGAGGTCGAGGCGGCGCTGGATGAAGCCAATATCGAGCGGTTCTCCGACTATCTGCGCAACTTCCACGAGATCCAGTTCGCCCTGATCACGCATCAGAAGGCGACGATGGAACACGCAGACGTGCTGTACGGGGTGACGATGCCGGAGCAGGGGATCTCGCGGGTGCTGTCCCTCAAGCTGGCCAGCGAATTCGAAGGCATGCTGGACTGAGAAAGGATCAACATGGGTGTATTAAGTAAGAAAAACACGTTCCGGAAGTTTGCCGAGAAGGTCGGCAATGTCATCACGGGGTATCCGACCATCGATGAGGATTTCTTCGAGGAGCTCGAGGAATCCCTGGTCATGTCCGATCTGAGCATCGACACGACCGAAAAGATCATGGGTCAGCTCCGCAACATGGTCTACGCCCGCAACATCCGCAAATCTGAGATGATCAAACCGCTGCTGGCGGAGGTCATTTCATGGGCGGTCGATAAAGGCGAGCGCAATAAGCTCTGCGCCGAAAATCCGCTGGTGATCCTCGTGATCGGCGTCAACGGCGGCGGCAAGACGACGTCCATCGGCAAGATCGCGAATTACTGCCGCAAGAGCGGCAGGACCGTCATGCTGGCGGCGGCCGATACGTTCCGCGCGGCGGCTGCGGAACAGCTGCAGCAGTGGGGAGAGCGGGTCGGCGTCCGCGTGATCCGGCATGAAGAGGGAACGGACCCGGCGGCGGTCGTCTACGATTCGATCCAGTCGGCGAAGGCCAACAAGATCGATGTACTGATCGTCGACACGGCCGGGCGGCTCCAGAACAAGCGCAACCGGATGAA
>CAYLSR010000088.1:0-6386 GCA_964385855.1 uncultured Mogibacterium sp. | reverse complement strand
GCCGCTGCACCTTTTTGCTTGATCTCATTACGCACCTCTGCGGTGTCGGGCGGAGTCTTCCGGCAGCTTCGCGCTGCCGGAAGCATGCCGTCCGCGTGAGGTCGGGGACGGGAGCAGTACAGGAGCCATCCGCAGCAATGCGGGTGGCTTTTGATATCAGTGAGAAAGGAGTGGTGTTATGCGAAGAGCTGCAGGAAGGTCCGGAAAGATCCTGGTTTTGATGCTTCTGGTGGTCCTGTTCGGGACGACGTTCGCCGGAGCGTCTGCCGGGGACGGATCCGTCAGGATCAATGGACCGGATGTGGGAGAGGAGGTCGCCGGAGACCGGGAGGAGCCGGCGGAGACAGAGGAGGCGGACCCCGGCGGGGAAACCGGCTCGCCGCAGGAAGACGGGTCAGAGGAAGCGGCGGATTTGGGCGGGGCGGAGGGTCCGGATGCAGAACCCGTGGCCCCGGGAGCGCCGGAGGCCGAAGAGGACGCGGCAGAGGAGGCCGCACCGGAGGAGCCCGGGGAGGCGGAAGAACTGCCGGATCCCGGCGATCCGGACGAGACGCTGTACGACATCTGCTATCTGATGCGGCATGCCGACCGGGCGTATGTGGACACTGCGGACGGGATCCCGTTTCAGGCGATGGTACAGCCGGTCACGGCCGCGCGGGGCGTCGCGACCTATAATGCAAAGAAGCAAAAGGCGTTCGACGTCACCGAGCAGAACTTCATCGCCTCGATGGCGTACGACGTGCCCGTCTACGATATCGATGAGGACAGCCGGTACTACGTCGCGGTTCCGGATGTCAACCCGGGCAGCAAGACCTTCGGGAGCTATGACGTCGTGCTGACGTACAACAACAATAACGGCGAGACGATCCCGGGCTATCACTATAAAGACGGCGTTCTGTACATTCCGAAGTCCGCGGTCGATGATCCGCAGAACGAAGCGGAGCTCATCACCCCGTCGCCGCTCGCGATGCAGATCAACTACTACTTTAAGGGCGGCGTGGACGCCGACCGGGAGGGGAACGCGGACTTCAGCAAGAAGATCCCGGTGCAGATTCTGAACGGGCGGGAACCGGAACGCCGGACGGTGACGGTCGACAACCTGTTCGACAGCTGCGTGACAGTCCCGGTCGGCGATGTTTCCGAAGAGGATGTCCACGTCATGGTCAACGGCATGATGCTGCCGCTCGGCGGGGATGCCTACGACGTGCGGGACGGGGAGCTCACGGTGTATTCGCCGGCGGCGGTCCTTTCCGGGATCAATATCGTCATAGAGAAGCGGCGGCTGTCGCTGTCCGGGCTCCTCCGGCATTTCGCCGGTGAAGTGTATGCGGATACGACGGTGACGCCGGATCAGATGGCGTATTTCCGGGATGAGAAGGGCAACTATGTGACGCTCAACATCGACCTCGACCGGCTCTTCGTCGGCTGGCGGGGCGTCTATACGGGCGCGAAGATCCAGTACTCCGGCAGCTCCATGCCCGGCAACACCGGCAGCGGCGCGCACAACGAGGGCCGGATCCGCGCGCTGATGGCCCTGAAGGGCTGGTCGAATTCGGTCAACTATCTGTACGGTCCCTATGTCGCCGGCAACTCGCAGGGCGGGAATAACCCGCAGGACATCGTCGGTATCTGGGCGATCGATTCCTACACGCTCGGGAAAAACAAAGCCTTCTCCACGAGCGACACGCTGACGGCGGACATGCTCGTGACGAACGATGTCGAGGGGAACGGCGGGGAGACGACCCGCAAGACGATCTACGACTGGATGCGTCAGTACGCGGGAACGCTGGAGCTGAACAACGGACAGGTCGGCAACACCCAGTCCGCCAGCCAGGGCGGAAACGTGAACTCCAACGGGATCGGCGGTTTTACGAATTTTGCGTTCCAGTTCCCGAAGACCGTGCAGGGGTCCGGAACCAACCTGGTCCCTGCCGGCAATCCGGGCGCCGGGCAGGTCAACGAGGCCATCACCTTCGCGTCGGATGAGATCGATTCGAGCTACTTCGTCGCGGCGACCTGCTCGCATCTGGACGAAGCGGCAGCGACGGACGGCAGCGGAGAGGCGACGGTGTACGTTTCGTGCCTGTCGATCGGGGAGGATTACGCGGTCTTCTCCTTCGTCGGCGCGGACTCGCACAGTCAGGACGGAGCCGCGATCTACAAATTTAAGACCGGGACGCCGGTCCGGGTCCGCAAGACTTCTGCCTTGCCGGAAATCAGCGGTGATAACCGCTGCTACAGCCTGGCGGGCGCGACCTACAAGCTGTATGGCTCGAAGGAGGACGCGCAGGCGGACCGGGACGCGAAGGCCGTGCTGGTCTGTGATGAGACCGGCGAGTCTCCGGTGGTGTCGGTACCGTCCGGCACGTACTATCTGGTCGAAACAAGCCCGGGCAGGAATTATGACATCACGGAGGAATACCGGGCGGCCTCCGGCGGAAAGAAGATCACGGTCGAAGGCAGCAGCGAGGTGCAGGTTTTGGAGACCTCTGACCGGCCGCAGACCGGATCGGTGGAGCTGGCGCTGACCAAATACGACGGGGAGACCGGCGAGCCGTCTCCGGTCGCCGGCGGGACGCTGGAGGGCGCCCAGTTCCTGTTCGCATACTATGACGGGCTCTATGATTCGGCGGAAGCTGCGGAGGCGTCCGGCGAGCCGCTTCGCACCTGGGTGTTCCAGACGGATGCGCAGGGCCGGGTCCGGCCGGCGGAGGAAGGCTGCTTCATGCAAGGTCACATCCGGTACGGCGGGGATCCTGCCGGGCACGAGCTGTACCGGAACAGCGGTAGCGAGATCGCGTTCCCGGCCGGCACGTATGTGATCCGGGAGATCAAGGCCTCTGAAGGGTACCGGCTCGATGAAACGCCATACCTCGCGGTGATCCGCGGGAACGGGGACGATCCGGAGGCCGGGACGGACGAAACGGTCCGGACCTACGCGGTCAGCGGCGGCGGCGAAAAGACGGTGCCGGAGCAGGTCATGCGCTCCTCCTTGCGGTTTTTGAAGAAAGATGCCGTGACGGGGCGGCCGATGGCGAACGTCGCTTTTGTCCTGCGAAACACCGAGACCGGTGAAGCGCACGTCGTCGTGACGGATGAAAACGGGCGGTTCGACACGGAGGCCGTCGCCCACTTGGAGCGCACGAATGAAAACGACGCGGTGCTCGATTCAAAGACTGGGGAAGCCGTTACGGACGAAAACGGGCGGATCGATGCCGGGAAGCTCTCGGACCGGTGCGGGGTCTGGTTCGGCCGGAACGCGGACGGGACGGCTTCGCCGGTGCAGGACGGTGAGGGCGCGCTCCCGTACGGGCACTACACGCTGACCGAACTCAGGAGCGAGGCAAATGAGGGGCGAAAGCTGATCACGGATCATCCGGTGGTGATCCGGAAAGACCGGGAGACGTACGATCTCGGAGATCTCCTGGATCTGGAGGACATCGTCATCAGGACGACGGCGTCGGATGAAAAGACGAAGGTGCAGGAGGGTTACGGCGGCCTCGGCGCGTATTCCGATCGCGCGGTGATCGTGGACCGGGTCAGCTGCGACAATGTGGAGCGCGGAACGAAGTACCTGCTGAAGGGCGTCCTTGTCGACCGGTCCACCGGAAAACCGCTGATGCAGGGCGGCAGGCCGGTCACGGCGCAAAAGACCTTCACGGCGATGTCCGTCTCCTGCGTGGAAGAACTCCGCTTCACGGTGGATACGACGGTGCTCGCCGGAACGGACACCGTCGTGCTGGAGGAGCTGTATACGGAGGACGGGTCGAAGCTGCTCGCGGAGCATCAGGACCTCGAAGACGAGGATCAGACGATCCACCATCCGTCACTTCAGACGGAGGCGTCTTGGGACGGAGGAGGACATACCGCGGAGCCGTCCGGCCGGACGGTGATCCGGGACACCGTGACCTACCGCAACGTGCTCAAAGGCGAGACCTACACGGTCACCGGAACGCTGTACCGGAAGTCCGGCGACAAGCTCAAGGACCGCAGCGGCAAGATCTGCACGGCGGAAACGACCTTTACCGCGCAGGATGCAGAGGGGATCGTGGAGCTGACGTTCGAATTCGACGCGTCCGCGCTCGCCGGCGAAACGGTCGTCGCCTTTGAGGAACTGAAGTATCAGGGCGTCGTCATCGGTGTGCACGCGGACCTGAACGATGAGGCGCAGTCCGTGCGGTTTACCGGGAGCCCTTCCGGCAGTCCGGAGACCGGAGACCGGGGAGACCTGACCGGGTGGCTCGCACTGCTGGCAGGCGCGGTCCCGGCGGCCATCCTGCTTTGGCTGATCAGGACCCGGCGCAGGAAGACGGAATGAGGATGAGCTCAGAAGAAATATAATCAAGAAATAAGGAGGAGTACAACGGATGGAAAAGAAGATCAAATACAGACCGCTGCTCGGGATCCTGATAATCCTGGCGCTGATGTTCCCGGTGCTGTCGTTCGCGGCAGTCCACGACCCGGTGGAGGAGGCGTCGTCCGATACGGCGACCATCTACCTGGGTAAGGTGCTGACGGTCAGCCAGCAGGGAAGGTTCCCGGAGGTCCATGAATTTACGTTTGAGATCGAGCCGGTCCGCGCCTGGGACAACGCGAACGTCCTGTCGGCGGAGAACGGCGCGGAGATCGCGGCGGCGGAGATGCCGCTGCCGCAGGCGTGTGCCGACGCGCACCACACGGTCACGACGGACGGAACGGTGACGGAAGTGACCGTAGGGGATTTTATGGGAGACCCGACGACCGATGTCGCGGACACGCAGACGGAAAAGCTGCGGACCACGCCGGTCAGCATCCGGTTCCTGAAAGCCGGCTACTACGTTTACAGGGTGACGGAGACCGGATCGGCACCGGCGGAGCTTCCGGGCGTCACCTATGATGACAGCAGTTACTACATCGCGTTTTATGTCTGCAATAAGACCGATTCGGAAGGCAACACGGTGTCCGGCGTTTACGTGCACGACATCACCTCCTACCGGAACGGACCGGATGACGACGCGGGGCCGAACCTTTCGGACATCGCCGGTACGACGGATAACGGCGGTACGGCTGCCGCAGAGAACACCTACGAGAACTTCGAAAAGGTGGGCCGCTCTTCCGACACGCCGGGAGAGGATCCGGAGACGGGCCTGCCGACCGGACCGGACAAGCTGGAAGCCTACCGCTTCTGGAACGATCTGACGACGCATGATGTCGTCATCACGAACAATGTCACAGGGAACCTGGGAGACGTCACGAAGGAATTCGAGATGACCGTGACGCTGTCCGGACTGGAAAAGGGCAGGACCTACACGACAAATGCCGCCGCGGAGGAAAAGACTGCGCAGGCGTCGACGTCGGAAGGCGCGGATCTGGTCAGCGCGTCAGCAGGTACGGTGAACAGCGATGCGAAGACCTTCACCGCGGATCAGGCGGGGAACGCGGTCTTCCTGATCCGGCTGAAGGACGATGAAGTCTTCGTCATGAACGCGCTTCCGGCCTCGGCCGAATACCGCGTGGAGGAGCACGCGACGGATCATATCGCTTCGTACGCGATCACCTCGACGCGGGAGGAGACCGCGGTGATCGCGAAAGACGAGGATGCCAATACGGCGGACCACACCGCGCTGGCGACGGATGTCGAGACGGTCGACGCGAAATCCAACGTCGCCGGCAGGGTAAACGCGGATGAGAATGACGGGACCGTCACGATCGCCTTCACCAATCACAGAAACCTCGCGACCATCACCGGACTGCCGTACTACGGGGATGCCGTATCCGCGGGAGCGGCGATCCTGGTGGCGGCCTTCCTGCTGCTTCTCCTGAGGCGCAGGAGAAGCCTGTCATGAGGAGCGTGCACCGTCACAGAACGGCGGCGCTGCTCCTGACCGTGCTGGTTCTTGCCGCCTTCGTGCAGTTTGCGGAGGCGGCGGTCCGGCTCGGGCAGGTCGGGCACTGGATCGCGTACTATACTCCGGGAGAGGTCACACGGGACAGCCTGTCCTACTACATTCCGGCGACGTTTTACGTCCAGCGGGACGGCAGCACGACGCTGTACGCGTACCAGTACACCGGAAGGTTGCAGGGCGACGGCAGCACGGCTTCCGTGACGACGAACGGAAAAGTTTCTACTTCTGCCACGAACGGCAGGATGGAGATCCCGGGGACCGCCACACTTCGGATCAGCAGAACGTCAGAGACGAGGCAGGTCACCGTCTATTACTATATCCACAACGATACGACCGGGTCGGACTCGCCGAAAGCGTCCAGAACGCTGACGATCGAGAGGCTGGCGCGGATGACCGTGGAGTACGATGCAAACGGCGGGACCGTTTCACCGGCCGCGGGGCATACCCAATCGCTGCGCTCGTCATACTCATCGTCACGGCTGTGATGCATGGGGGAGGCGT
>CAYLSR010000087.1:0-6505 GCA_964385855.1 uncultured Mogibacterium sp. | reverse complement strand
GTTGTTTTCAAGGTTCTGTTGCGACTGGCGTATGCCTGTCGCTGTTTTCATAGATTATTTGACACTATCGTGATGATCTGTTTTATCAGGCTGATCTCCGGGCGAGCCTCACTCCTCCAGAAGCGCGAGGATCCTGCCGAAGTCCCGGCTCCGGATGACCTCCGGCCCCAGGCCCGGCTGCTCCGGCGGCAGGTATGCGCTGTCATCCGAGACGATCACTTCCGCGTCCGCCGGTTCGCCTGCGACCTCCGACGCCATCAGCCGGAACAGATCGTACAGGCTGAACGCATCTGTCGCGTGGAACTGCGGGATGAGGAACGTCAGGTCGGTGTCGCCCGCCACGGCGGAATTGCTGCCCGCGCCGATATTGAGCCAGACGAAGTCGTTTCGTACGAGGTCGATCCCGAAGAGATACGCGAGCCGGCTCCTGCAGTTGATCAGGAAGGACGTCTGCACCGTCTTCGGCTCAAAGATCTCTCCGCTGTCCGGGACGTCACGCAGCATATATCCTGCTTTGCAGAGGCACTTGTCGTAAGTCGGTCCGTAGAACACGTTGTCGCAGAAGATCAGGTACCGGATCTGCGGATATCTCTTTCGGAACCGCTCCGGATCCAGATCGAAGTACTCGGAACCTCCGTTGTACCCGTTCGTCACATCCCCGGAGAACGTGATCGCTTTGGACTGCTTGCGGAACATCTTCCGCCAGGAGAATTCGGCGATCTGCGCACCTTCCTCCGAGAGGCCGATCGCGGACAGATCGACATCGTGTACCTGCTCCCAGTAGGTGAACGCGCGGATCTTGCGGCCCGCCGGGATCGCCAGCCTGGAACCGCAGGCCAGCACGCCGAAGCCGCCCTGCGAGGCGCTCTCATGGAGCGGCACCGCCATCCGCTTCATCTCCGGATCGATCCAGACCCTGCCGAGGCGGCCGGAAAGCACCTTCTGCAGCCGCGCGGCGACAAACGCCCTGACCGCGGCAGACTGCGCTGCGGTGAGCCTGCTCTTCCTGCCGCGGCACTCCTCCTCGGTCTCCCTGTGGACCTTGAGGAGCCCAAAGCGCGTGAACTGGAACGCCCTCGGGCTCTCCGCGGGCAGCTCACACGCGTACTTCATGAAGAGCTGCAGCAGGATGACCGCGTTCTTCGTCTCGATGCTTCCGAGCACGAACTGAAGGTCTTCCTCGCTTTCCGTCCGGCTGAGGATGTAGTCGAGCGACCGGAGGACCGCCCCGGAGCCCTTCCCGCTCCGAAGGATCCGGACCGCTTCGCGGATGTCGCCGTCCGCCATCGCGCGCTCGAATGCAGCGTAGACCGACCGGTTTTCGCCGCTCCGCATCGCTTCCGTCAGCCTGCGGCCACCCTCGTTGACCGGCTTGTAATGGAGATGGTGCAGCAGGCCGTTCCAGTCCTGTCTGCGCTCGCAGCAGTTCCGGATGTCGCAGGCCGGGTCCTCCGTCAACCGGTCGATCAGCCGGGCCAGGAACTTCCGGTCGCGATTCTTGAGGTTCAGCTTCCGGATCTCGTCGCTGCCATACACCCGGTACTGGAGTTCCGCCAGCACCTTGATGACGTCCGAGAGATTCAGAAAACGCGCGAAGTCCGGCTCTCTCAGCGCCGTCGCCAGCCGGATCGCGGTGTTGCGCGAGGCACAGTGCTCGATGACCGGATCGTACACCCGGACCCATTCGCACATCACCTCAAACTGCCGGTCGCTGAGCGGGCGGGACCCCTGCAGCAGCGACTGCATATCGGAAAGAAGCAGCCGGCAGGCCTCTTCCTCCGACAGGATCGTGAAGTCCCGGAGCGGATGGTCTTCGCGGTAAGCCAGGCGCTCGAACTGCTGTTCCAGCACCGAATGCCCCGGCTCCGTGAAGTCGCCCAGTCCGTAGGTCCGAATATAGTGCAGGATCTGGTCGGCCAGCAGCGCGTCCTGTGACAATTCGAGCACGCTCTGCGGGAACCCCCGGTAGAACGGTTCGGGCACTTTGGTCCCGAGCTGCTCCGAGGCAAACGCGATCATCGACGGCTCCGCGGCTGCCGCGCCCCGGACGACGCGGATCCCGAAGAGTTCGGCCAGCGCGAGGACCGTCTCCGCCGCGTGCGGATCCGGCCCGGTCCCTTCAGAGACCAGGATCTGCTTGTCGAAGAGATATTCCCTGAAGATCTTTTTCATCGTCCCGCTCCTGTGTCCAAAAATCAATAAATGCCGACGATATCACCGGATTAATGACGTTCCCCGGAGGGGAGCGTAATCCAAAGAAGTAAACCCGGTTAGCTGTCGGCACTGTAAGTATATCAGTTTTGAGTCTGCGATTCAAGAGCGTCGCACTGCAAAGCCTCGGGTGAACAGCAAAACGTCCCGGACCGGCGGTGCCAGCACCTCTCGCCCTCCGGCAGGAGCAGCGTCTGGCTGCTGTACCGGCGCCGGACGACCTGCAGTACTCTGCCGCGGTCGCTCCGGTAGCCCTTCGCCCGGAAGGTGTGCTCGCTGACCATCAGCGGCCAGGCGCCCTGCGAGCGGTCGGCGGATTCCAGCCCCGGCTGCACCTCGCACGCGCCG
The DNA here is from genome assembly GCA_964385855.1 of uncultured Mogibacterium sp. Lineage (GTDB taxonomy): Bacteria > Bacillota > Clostridia > Peptostreptococcales > Anaerovoracaceae > CAYLSR01. The sequence goes on along the minus strand of CAYLSR010000087.1, from coordinate 3,946 downwards.
AGAGACCGGAGAACGTCGGCCGTCCGGGCGTTGTACGCGTTCAGGCCGTAGTCGGCGAGGACGCGGATGCCCGCTTCGGACAGGCGGTCCAGCCATCCAAGGCTGCCGGCGTAAATGACGCGGCCGGCAAGCGCTTCCGGAAGCTCCTCCAGGTGGCGCTCCAGGATCTCGTCTTCCAATCCTTTGGAGACGCCGGAAATGTACGGGATCACATCGCGCCCGTTCTTCTCGAACCACTGCTGCAGGGAGATCCCCTGCTCTTCCGCCTCGAGGCAGATCTCCGCGAGCGGCAGGACGGCCGCGGAGCCGTCCGGCACCCCGTACGTCCGCCGGTCCGCGAGCGTGTAATAGACGATTTCGTCCCGCTGCGGTTCCGGCTTCGCCGCAGGACGCTCTGCCTGCGAGGCACCGAACTCTTCCGGCAGCGCCCGCCGGAAGCAGCAGTTTTCCTCCAGCTGCCGCAGGCACTCGCGCCGCAGCGCGTTGAGTTCGGACGCGCGGACGCGGAAATCGAACTCACCTTCAAAACGGATCTCCGCGGTCTCAAACGGCGTGCCGCCGGTCTTTCGGAACGCGTTTTCGTACCGGGAAATCGGCGTCGGCTGCTTTGGATCCGGCTCGTACGGACCACCCGTGCAGACAGCTTCCGGGACCCGGCGGCTGACCCAGTGGCGGTCTTCCGCTGTTGGGACAGGCCTGACCGCGACGGTCAAACACCCCTCCGACGCGGTCAGCGTCCACTCGACCGGGCGCTGCCGCAGGCACTTTCTTTGGTGCTCCGTCTCTCCGCTGCAAACCGCCGCATCCGCGTCCAAACCGGTCTCCGAGAAAGTCCTGCGGGCTTCCTCGAGCTGCGCGGCAGCGGACGTCCGGTAGACCGGATCTCCCGGACGGACCTCTCCCTTGAGGTCGCCGATCCGGAGAAGGCCGCCCGGCAGTTCCTTCCGATAGGTCAGGATCCTGCTGGCCAGCGTTCGATGGTCTTTCCGGCTCCGGATCTCGACCCCGTCGCCGATCATGAGCTCTTCGCTCGGCCGGATGTCGATCAGAGGAGAACCCTGCTTCACTTTCTCGACCCTGCCGGCGAGGATCCCCTGATTCTTCGGGATCTCGCCGGACATCAGCGCGTCTCCGCGGTCCCCGTGCAGATAGGCATCCGTAAACTGCCCGCGGTTGAAGATCTGCAGGAGCGCGCGGCGGTCCTCCCCACTGACCGAATACGCTCCGTTCGAAGCGTACAGGTCCAGGTACTTCCGGTAGATCCGTGTGACGACCGCGACATACTCCGGAGACTTCATGCGCCCTTCGATCTTGAGGGAGCGCACGCCGGTCTCCGCCAGCTCCCCGAGATGATCGATCAGGCTGAGATCTCTCGGACTCAGCGGATGGCTGCCCTCCGAACGGCCCTTCACGCCGATGCTCTCGTACGGCAGGCGGCAGGGCTGCGCGCAGGCGCCCCGGTTGCCGCTCCGGCCACCGTAATACCGGCTCAGCTGGCACTGTCCGGAATAGCAGATGCAGAGCGCGCCGTGAACGAAGGCCTCGATCTCCGCCGCGTCCTCCCGGCAGATCGCCCGGATCTCCTCGAGCGTCAGCTCCCGGGCCAGGACGACCCGCTCGTAGCCGAGCTTCGCCGCGGTCCGGACCGACGCCGCGTCGCAGACGGTCGCCTGCGTCGACAGGTGCAGCGGCAGGTCCGGCATCTTTGTCCGGATCATCGCCCCGAGTCCGAGATCCTGAATGATCAGCGCATCCACACCGGCCCGGTAGAGGAGCGTCGCGTACGAGACCGCTTCGTCCAGCTCGTCATCCCGCAGCAGCGTATTCATCGTCACGAAGATCCGGACGCCCCGCTTGTGCGCGTAATCCAGCGCCTTCTGCATCCGGTCGTCGTCAAAATTCGCAGCGTTCATCCGCGCATTAAAAGAGCGGCCGCCCAGATAGACGGCATCCGCTCCGTTCTCCACCGCCGCGATCAGCGCCTCTTCCGTTCCGGCCGGAACGAGCAGTTCCGGTACGTTTCGAGTGACCCGGCTCACTTTATTACTTCCGTATCAGGCGGAAGCGGTCGACCTGCTCGCCGTCCCGCTCGACCTGATCCAAAAACATTTCCTTCGGCCTCGCCCAGATGCGGTTTTCCCCGGAGAGATCCTGGTAGATGACCAGCTCCTCCAGCGTCTCGCTGTGCGTCGCCAGCGCGAGGACCTTGTACCGGTTGCCCTTGAAGTGCTCGTACTCCGCGCCGACGATGACCTTCCGCTCCGTCAGGTTATCGATATAGTCGATGCCGCACAGATTGCACCACTCGATCGCGATCCGGCGATACCACTCATCCCGGAAGTGATACCAGTGCTGCTCGACGCCGAGCTCCACGACCTTCTCCTTGAACGACCGGAACGCCGCGCTCTTGTCGATCGTATCGAGCAGCGCCTGGCGAATCTCCGGGTCGTCCGCCGCGCCGGCGAACTCCTTGAGCATCCGGTATTCGTTGATCTCATAGCGGTCCGGCAGCTTGATATACCGGTCGTCCATGAGGTCGATGTCCGGGTTGCCGAGCAGTTCCCCGTCGATCACCATCTCCAGATCGCCGGTCTCCGTGTCCAGATAGTATTCCTTATCGAAATGCGCCGATTCGACCGCATCGATGATATCTTCCAGCAGTACCTGCATGATCCCTTCCTCCTTCGTATTCAAATCCGCTCGGCTCATTGAGCGGTTTGTCGAGCAGCTCCGGATGCGCGAAGATGTGCTCGATCAGCCGGAGGCTCTTCGCGAAGTAGAACCCGTCCGCGATCCGCTCATCCAGCGTCGCGCCGATCTCGATCATGTCGCGGACCTCCACGGAGCCGTCCGGCATGACGTGCGGCTCCTTGTGCAGGACGCCGATCGTCAGCATGAAGCTGTTGGTCCCGTAATTGTTCAAATGATGATAGACGGCCGGGCACTTGATGCTCCCGAGGTTGCTGCAGAAGATGCTCGCGTAGTTCGGATCGCCGGCCGTGATGCCCTCCGGGTTGACGCCCCAGAAGTCCATCATCCGGATGAACCACACGACAAACATCAGGAGCGGCCGCGGCAGCTTGGCCAGCGTGTCGATCAGCGCGTCGACGCCGCCGGTGGAGTGCTCGGACTTGCGGGCCTCCTGCACGTCCCCGTAGATCCGCCTCCCGATCTCCTCCACGGTGTCCGTATCTTCCGGCACCATGAACATCAGCGTCTCCTCCGCGTGATCGGTGAACCTCCGCTTGGCGACGAACGCGAGCGAGATATCGAAGCGCTCGTACATGCGGCGGCCCTGGATGAACCGGTTCATCTTCGGGCGCTCCCGCACCATCCGGGCGAGCCCGGTGATGATGCAGTGGAACAGCGTCAGCTTGAAGTCACGCTCCCCGGCATTCTTTTCCTCCAGATACCGGACGAGCTCCGTCGCATCCAGTTTATAGTTCAGATAGACCTCGCAGTCCGTTCGGTTCGGCATGAGGTTGGACATGATGGTCTGCAGGCCGGTGACATCCCGGACCCAGAACCCGTCTCTGCGATCGCCTCTCTTTTTCTTTCTTTCAGCCATGTTTCATCTCCTGGTTTATAAATTATCTTTTCGGCTTTTCTGCCGGTCAGCGTTTCCTTCCGGATGAGGTCCGCCATTCCGCGGCATCGCTCCCTTTCGTATGGGAGCCGGCATCCTGCGACATCGTTTCCTTCCGGATGGGACCCCGCATCCCGCGACATCGTTTCCTTCCGGATGTGACACGGCATCCTGCGACATCGTTTCCTTCCGGATGTGAGCCGGCATCCTGCAAGCGAGACTTTCGAGCGCCGGTACTTAGCGATAAACGAGCCGTCAGGCGAAGTTTGAGCTTAGTACCGCTGCGCGAGAACGTCAGTGGGAACGGTCGCTGCAAGATGCCGGGCTCACAGACGTAAAGTGAACGGTCGCCGCAGGATG
>CAYLSR010000086.1:1945-6525 GCA_964385855.1 uncultured Mogibacterium sp. | reverse complement strand
TCGGCGTCATATGCTACTTCGCGGGAAGGATAGTGAAACCGGTCTGGGAGAGCTAATTTCGCTGACATGCACTGCGACACGATCATGAAAATCTGGTTTTCCCACCTCCGCGGGGAGCCGATGCCGCTCCGGGACACGGGCGGTTACAAAGGCGAGACCCAGATCGACCTCGCGAAGCTCGCCAAGGGCGGCGGCAGGGTGCAGAACTTCGCGATCTTCGTGGATCTCTGCTGCCCGGCGGATTTCGACGGGCAGGACGAGGACGGCGGGTTCCTGCACCGGTCAGAGCAAGCGGCCGGAGAGGAGGATCCGAAATACCTCGATCCTTGGACGCAGTTCACCGAGATGGCTGCCATCTATCACCGGGAGATCGCGGCCAATCCGGATGTGATCCGCGAGGCGCGGAGCTATGCGGAGATTCGGCAGAATCTCGCGGACGGGAAGATGTCCGCGGTCCTCACGGTCGAAGAGGGCGGGATCCTGCAAGGGGATATTGACCGCCTGCAGCGAGTGTATGAGGAAGGCGTCCGGATGATGACGCTGACCTGGAATTATGAAAACGAGCTGGGGTTCCCGAACCGGCTGCCGCTGAAGGAGATGAAGAAAGACCACCGGGCGTACTACAGGTTCCGGCCGGAAGCCGGGAACGGGCTCAAGGCGAAGGGCTTTGAAGCCGCGGAAGAGATGGAGCGCCTCGGGATCCTCGTGGATGTGAGTCACCTGTCGGATGCCGGTTTTTATGACGTGGCCCGAACGGTGAAGGGGCCGTTCGTCGCCAGTCATTCCAACGCGCGGGCGATCGCCGGCTGCAACCGCAACCTGACGGACGAGATGATCCGGGCCGTCGGGGAACACGGCGGGGTGATCGGGCTGAATTTCTGCCCGGCGTTCGTGGAAGAGGTCTCCGATCCTTCGCAGGAGCGGACCACTCTGGCGATGCTCGCCAGGCACGCGCGGCACATGATGAATGTCGGCGGCCGCGGTGTGGTCGGGATCGGGACGGACTTCGACGGCATCGCACCGGGGGACCTCGAGATCCGGGATGCTTCTGAGATGCAGAAGCTCGTGGAGGGGCTGGAGCGGATGCGCTTCACGCCGGACGAGATCGAGCGGATCTGTTACCGGAATGTGCTGGATGTGTACCGGGAAGTGCTGAGGTGAGGAGAGGCTGACAAAAGAACAGTCCCTCTGTCAGATTGGGAGTAATAATGAAAGAAATACTCGATATCGTAGATCGCTACGGCGAACCGACGGGAGAGACCGTCGAGCGGAGCATCGCGCACCTCGAGGGCATCCCGCACAGGACGTCCCATCTTTGGATCGTGCGGGAAAGGAACGGAAGGCCCGAAGTGCTTCTGCAAAAGCGCGCCCTGACCAAGTCTTTCCCGGGCTGTTACGACATCTCGAGCGCCGGTCACATACCGGCGGGGGACGGTTACAGAGGTTCAGCGATCCGGGAGCTTCGGGAGGAGCTTGGGTTCACGGCTGCAGAGGACGACCTCGTCTGCTGCGGCGACAGGCGGATCGTCTGGGACGACGTGTTCTTCGGGGAACCGTACCATGACCGGCAGTACACCCGGGTGTTCCTGATTTGGCTCGATCCGGAGGAAGATGCGCTCACGCTCCAGGAGGAAGAGGTGGACAGCGTCCGCTGGATGGACCTCGAGGAGTGCATCGAGGGTGTGGAACAAGGCCGCTTCCGGAACTGCATCGAGCCCGAGGAACTGAAGATGGTCCTGCGGGCGGCGAAGCGCTCCGGCGGGACCGTCCGGCTGGAAACGGACCGGCTGGTCCTCCGGCGGCATGTCCCGGAGGATGCGCAGGTGATGTTTGAACTGTTCGGCAGCGATGAGCGGATGTGCGAGTTCACCGGCTGGAATCCCTACGCGACGGCTTTGCAGGCGCAGGAAACCGTACAGCGGTTCATCGCAAGCTACGAAGAGGCATATTTCTTCGGCTGGACGGTCGAGAAGGACGGGCAGTTCATCGGGACCGTCGGCGCGTACGATTACGATCCGGATGAAAACAGCATCGAAGCGGGCATCAGCATCGCCCGCGATCACTGGGGGCAGGGCTTCGCGAGCGAGGCGCTGGCCGGAGTGCTGCGGTACCTGACGGAGGAACGCGGCATCTCGGTCGTCAAAGCCTGGTGCGCCGACCGCAATATCGGTTCAAAACGCGTGATGGAGAACTGCGGGATGCTGCAGGTCGGCCGGGCGCAGGACGCCATCGAATCCGGCGGCCGGACGTATGACCGGCTGGACTACGAATACCGGAAAGCATGACGGAAGGCTTTTGCAGAATGCTGTTGATGTCTGTGTAAACATCGATGTCGCAAAACCGGATGTCTAATTAAATTTACCAACCCCAAAATCCATAAATTCCGCGGCCACTCGGGAAATCCGACGTGGCTGCGGCATTTTTTGTTTTTTCAATAGTGTAACGGCGCTTGAACGGCGAAAAACAATAATAATTTGTGATAATAATTGATTTTACCAAAAATGAGGCGTATAATAAAAATTAGATAACAGGCGTTATGTTTTCGTAACACAAAATGCTTTCGAAGAAAGATAGTTTGGCAGAAATCAACCGTCGCAGAGTAACAGTACAGGGAAATGCTGGTGCTCTGCATATTTACGGCTTCTTTTTGTCAAGGATTTAACATTCAGTCAAAAGGTGGAGTCATGGCGATCGGCAGACATGGGGGCAGTCATCCGGTATCTGACGGACCGGACAAAACTGCGGGGAAAACGCATGCGGATCCCGCGGAAAACCGCGATCTGAGCCGCCTCAAGAAGAAGGAACTGCTCGAGATCATGCTCGCACAGAGCAAAGAACTCGACGCTCTTCGCGTGCGCGTCGCGGAGCTCGAGAAGGAGCTCGCGGAGCACGATGTCCGGTTCAGCAAGATCGGCTCGCTCGCGGAGGCGTCTCTGGCGGTCACTAAGATCTTTGAGGAGGCGGACAAGGCTGCCGCGGTCTACCTCGAGAACATCAGGAGGCTGCATGAGTAAGAAAACCGCGAAACTGCATGGACGCGCCGGCCCGGAGCCGTCAGGAGCGCACGACCTGCAGGCCGGGCTGCCTTCCACGGCGGAACTCGAGACCGCCTACGAGAAGGTCTCCTATTACGACCGTCTCCGGCGCTCGATCATCAGCACGACCAACATCCTGATCGTCGTCGCGGCGCTTTCGATCCTGGTCGCGATGCTGTTCCTGCCGGTGCTGAGGATCTACGGCCAATCCATGAACGCGACCATGCATAGCGGGGAACTGGTCGTCTCCATCAAAGGCTCTCATTTTGAGACCGGAGACATCGTCGCGTTCTACTACAACAACAACATTCTAGTCAAGAGGGTCATCGCGAAATCCGGGGACTGGGTTGACATTGACCTCGATGGAAACGTTTACGTAAACCAGGTCCGACTCGAAGAACCATATATCGACGGAAAGGCCTTCGGCGAACCGGACATCGATTTCCCGTACCAGGTGCCGGATGAGCGGATCTTTGTCCTCGGGGACAACCGGTCCGTCTCCATCGATTCGCGCCACAACTCCATCGGCTGCGTCACGTCGGAGCAGATCGTCGGCAAGATCGTCTTCCGCATCTGGCCGCTGAACCGCATCGGGCCGGTGCGCTGACAACGATTATTCTTCCCGGACTCTGAGGGGAGGTCCCGGGACTGATAATACCCGCCCCTGCTTTCGGGCAATAAAGCAGATGCGCTGCAGGCACACCGCCGGCAGCAGGCCGCGAAAAGCGGCAAAGACACAGCCCCTCCGGGGCGAAACTATGACCGGAAGGTCACAATAACCGGGCGCGAGCCCACAGCACAAGACCGAAAGGTCATAGTAAGAATCAGCCTCAAGAGGGCAAGAAAGGAAGGACAACATGAAAGCAAAGAAGACGTTGGCCATCCTCGTTACACTGCTGATGACAGTGATGATGACGATGGCAATGGGGGTGGCGGTATTTGCGGCCGGTGATGGGTCCATCACGATCACCAACGCCGTATCAGGTCATACGTATACCGCGTATCAGATCTTCAAGGGCGACTTCAGTGGCGACGTCCTCAGCAACGTTGACTGGGGTACCGGCATTTCGGAAGCAGGAAAGACTGCGCTGCAGACAAAGTACAACAAGACGGCACCTGCGGATATTGCCAAGGCGATCGGCAGCGGAGATGCTGCGGCAGTCGCTTTTGCCGACACCGTCGGAGCGAATGTAGCCACCGGCACGGCCGGAACGCTGGACGGGACGACCTACACGATCAGCGGTCTGGAAGACGGTTATTACATGATCGTCGACACGTATACGCCTTCGGCAGGTGAAACCAATGTGACGTACTCCCGCTACATGGTCCAGCTGGTCGACAACGCGACGGTAGCAAACAAGGCTGAGAAGCCGGATGTCGACAAGAAGATCGTCGAGGGTAACCAGAAGGTCGAGGGCAATACCGCGAACATCGGCGACACGGTCACCTACGAGCTCACATCCAAGGTCCCGGATATGACCGGATACAAAGAGTACTACATGGACTTCAATGATACGCTGTCCAAGGGTCTGACCTATGCGAATA
>CAYLSR010000086.1:0-1935 GCA_964385855.1 uncultured Mogibacterium sp. | reverse complement strand
GCTGTAGGGCGCCGCCCCCGTTCCTCCGTCATATAAAACATTAACGGCAGATGATTACACTGTCGAGGTTGGCGATTACAGCGAGACCAGCGGCACCTCCATCGTGATCCACCTGAAGGACATGGTCTCCAGAGAATACGCGAAGGGCGCAGACATCGTCATCACCTATAACGCGACCGTCAATGACAAAGCTGTCATCGGCAACACCGGCAACCCGAACACCGTCACGCTCGAGTACAGCAACAACCCGGCGGACAGTGGTGACGGAGTCCCGGACAATGATAATGACGGTGTCCAGGGCGAGACTCCGGAAAAAGTCGTCAAGACCTTCGTGACGGAGATCGAGATGACCAAACTCGACGATAAAGAAGCTCCGCTGGCCGGAGCAGTCTTCAACGTCAAGGGTACCCAGATCAACAAGGTCATCCTCACCGGCGAGCACTTCGTCGAAGCAGCGGACGGTGAGTATTACCTGCTGAACGACGGGACCTACACGACCAAGGAGCCGACCGAGCAGACAGAAGCTCAGTACGCTGACAAGAATAAGAAGTATAAGAAAGAAGCCTACACGACAACTTCCGTACAGGAAACGGCGAACGTTGCCTTCCAGGTCATCTCGGATGCGAACGGTAAGATCAAGGTCACCGGTCTGCAGGAAGGCACCTACACATTCACCGAGATCCAGGCACCGGACGGCTACAACCTGCTGAAGCAGCCGATCACGGTCGTCATCGAATCCAACGCGGACGGTCTGACGAATCTCGATCAGTTCGCATGGTCAAAGGGCGCCGCTTCGTCTTCGAACGTAACGGTCGACGCTAACGGCACCTTCAAGTTCGAAGTCGTCAACGAAAAAGGCTCCACACTCCCTGAGACCGGCGGCATCGGCACCACGATCTTCTACATCCTCGGTGCGATCCTCGTCGTCGGCTGCGGCATCGTCCTTGTCTCCAGAAAGAGAATGGAGAAATAGGACCTCCCGCGGAGAACAAAGCTCCCAGCACTGATTAACAATCAGTAAGCAATACCAACTGAGACGGAAGGCCGCAAGGCCTTCCCGTCGGGGTTGGTAAGAAAGATCCCCTCATATCATCTTTTTACGGAATTATGCAAAGCAGGAACCTTCGGGCCTGCGGAAACCGATCGATCGGACCAGATCCGACGGATCCTTTTCCGGAAGTCCGGAGAACGTTGATGGAAAGCGAATGGAACCGGGGTCGGTCGTATGGGCGGTTGGATCAGAAAAAATCTGGTAACGGTACTCATGACCGCCGGCATGCTGGTGGGCGTGGGACTTCTGCTCTATCCGTCGGTTGCCAACTACTGGAACTCTTTCCATCAGACGCGCGTCATCGCATCCTACAGCGAGACGGTCTCCACCATGAGCCGCGAAGACTACGACGAGATCCTGGACAAGGCCAGAGCGTACAACGAGCGCCTCAGCGAGACCGGGATGCGCTGGAACATGACGGACGCGCAGAGAGCAGAGTATGAAGCCACGCTGGTGATCCCGGACACGCAGGTCATGGGGTACATCAGCATCCCGAAGTTCCACGTGCGGGCGCCGATCTACCACGGGACGGACGAAGCCGTCCTGCAGGTGGCGATCGGGCACATCGAAGGGTCCTCCCTTCCGGTCGGCGGGCCGGGCAGCCACTGCCTCATCTCGGGGCACCGCGGACTGCCGTCCGCGAGGCTGTTTACCGACATCGTCAAGATGAAGGAAGGCGACACGTGGACGATCAGCGTCCTCAATGAAACGCTGACCTACCAGTGCGACCAGATCCGCACCGTGCTGCCGGACGATCTCAGCAACCTGCAGATCGTGCCGGGCCAGGATCTCTGCACGCTGATCACCTGCACGCCGTACGGGGTCAACACCCACCGGCTGCTGGTACGCGGACACCGCATCCCGAACGCGGACGGCAACGCGGA
>CAYLSR010000085.1:0-6594 GCA_964385855.1 uncultured Mogibacterium sp. | reverse complement strand
AATCAGATGCGTGCTGAGATCATCAAGCTGCGCAAGAGGATCAACACCACGTTCATGTACGTCACGCACGACCAGACCGAGGCGATGACCCTGGGCGACCGTATCGTCATCATGAAGGACGGTTACGTCAACCAGATCGGAACTCCTCAGGATCTGTTCGACCGCCCGGTCAACCTGTTCGTCGCGGGATTCATCGGCATGCCTGTCATGAATTTCTTCGACAACTGCAAGCTGGAGCTCAAGGACGGCGTCTACTATGCCAACATCAAGGGCGTAGAGTACAAGCTCGACGAATTCCAGCAGAAGGCTCTGAAGGCCAATGGCCAGCAGCCGTGCGACATCATCTGCGGCGTCCGTCCGCAGCACATCCGCATCGGCGAGGGCAAGCTCGTGGGCGAAGTCGAAGTATCCGAGATGCTCGGTTCCGAGGTCGACCTCCACGTCAACTGCGAAGGCGACGACGTCGTCATGGTCCTCCAGACGGCAGACCTGCATCAGGATGTATCCATCGGCGCGAAGGTCAACTTCAGCGTTCAGCCGAGACTGATCCAGCTGTTCGACAAGGAGAGCAGCAACAACCTGATCTGGTTCGACGCGGAATCCGTGGAGAAGCATTCGCCGAAGTGCAAAGAGTACGACTTCTAAGATCAACCGTCATGCGAGACCGCCGGCTAAGCCGGCGGTCCCTTTTTTTCCTTGTGATTCGGGCGGAATCATTGTATAATTAACGTGTATGCGCTAAGGACTGCCCGCCTGACGGGCAATAGAATAGGTTTTTCTACTAAATAACTCAGGGAGGGTTTAATGGCTACTGAAAAGAAGGAAAGAATTCTGGTAATGAATCTCGGTTCGACTTCCAGTAAGATCGCGGTCTATGATGACGATCAGGAAGTGTTCAAGGATACCATCCGGCACTCGCAGGAGGAGATGAAGCAGTTCGATGACGTTCTGGATCAGTTCGCGTTCAGAAACGAGAAGGTAAGAAGTTCGCTCAAGAACAACGGCATTCCGATCGAGAGCCTGACGGCGGTCGTCTCCAGAGGCGGCAACATCCTGCCGTGCCCGCACGGCGCGATCGCGATCGACCAGGCGATGATCGATTACCTCTGCCGTCCGGAAGACACGGCGAAGCACGCTTCCCTGCTCGGCAGCATGATCGCATTCGACATGGCGAAGGAATTCGGTATCCCGGCGTGCATCTACGATGCCATCGGGACCGATGAGAAGATGCCGCTCGCGAGAGTCAGCGGCGTGCCGGAACTGCCGCACTTCACCGTCGGTCACACGCTCAACACCCGTGCGATGGCGATCAAGTGCGCGGAGGAGAAGCTGGGCAAGTCCTTTGACGAGTGCACATTCATCGTCGCGCATCTGGGCGGCGGCAGCTCCATCCGTCTGTACAAGGACGGCGTCAACATCGACAGCGTCAACGACGATCAGGGCAACTTCTCGCCGGAACGCGGCGGCGGCGTCAGCGGCAAAGAGCTGGTCAAGATGTGCTTCTCCGGCAAATACAGCTACAGAGAGATGATGAAGAAGTTCCACGGTCAGGGCGGCCTCATGGCGCACCTCGGCACGACCGATGCGCAGGAAGTCGAAAGACGGATCGCGGCCGGCGACGACTACGCGAAGGTCATCTACGAAGCGCTCGCGTTCAACGTCGCGAAGGACATCGGAACCCTCTCGACCGTCGTCTGCGGCAAAGTCGACCGCATCATCCTGACGGGCGGCCTCTCGTACTCCAAGTACCTCACCGACTACATCACCGAGCACGTCGGGTTCATCGCGCCGGTCGAAGTCATGCCGGGTGAATTCGAGATGGAAGCCCTTGCGGCAGGCGCCCTCCGCGTGCTCCGCGGCAAAGAAGAACTTCAGGACTTCGGTGAGATCGCAAAAACTGCGGTCGACCGCATCCGCATCGTCCCGGGTCTCGAGCCTGGCACGGTTCCGGCCAGATAATCTGACAGCTTAGCAATACGACACAGCGGACCCGCGGGGACGGCCGGACAGGTCTGATCCGCGGGTCTTCGGCAAGTACCGTTCCGCCGGCGGGACCGGCGGGGAAGGAGCACCACCATGCTGACGATCGAAACACTGAACGCCTTCGGCGCCGACACAAAGGAAGGGCTGGAGCGCTGCTTCGGCAAAGAGGATTTCCTCCTGCGGCTCGTCCGGATGATTCCGGACGACAAGAACTTCGCGAAGCTCGAGGAAGCGGTCGCCGCCGGCGACCTCCGGGCCGGCTTTGAAGCGGCCCACGGGCTCAAGGGCGTCCTCGGCAACCTCTCGCTGACGCCGCTGTATCAGCCGGTGTGCGAGATCACCGAGTATCTCCGCGCCGGAACGGAGATGGACTATCAGCCGCTTCTGAGCGAGATCCTCGCGAAGCGGGACGCGCTTCGCGCGCTCTGCGAAGACTGACGCGGAACTCCGCCGCATAAAACATCCGGGTACAGACACAGACGATTCTTACAGAAAGGAGGGCACCCGTGGACGATCTCGATTACCGGTATCTGGCCGACCTCGTGGTCAGGGCGCAGCAGGGGAACAGCAACGCGTTCGCCGAGCTTTACGCGGCCACATATCAGAAGCAGTACCGGTATTCCTGCCGGTATCTGCGGGACGAGCATCTGGCGCACGACGCCCTCCAGGAGACCTACATCCAGGCGCTCAAGAACCTCCGGACCCTGCAGGATCCGACGCTCTTCGTCGCCTGGCTCAACCGCATCAACTTCCGCGTCTGCTACGACCTTCAGAAGAAGAACGAGCGCTACGTCTTCGACGAGGGCGCGATGCGCGAGCTGGAGCTTCGCCCGGGCGACCTCGGCCGGCCGGAAGAGGAAGTGGTGGCGGAGGACGTCTCCGAGTACATCCTGCAGCAGGTCCGGAACCTCCCGCTCACCGAATCGCAGGCCATCCTGATGCGGTATTATCAGGACCTGTCGATCGATGAGATCGCGGAGAACCTGGGCGTCAGTCGCAGCACCGTCAAGCGCAGCCTCAAGTCCGGCAGGGAACGGCTCAAAAGGCGCCTTGCGGACATCCGGTAGAAAGGAGGGAGGGCATGAATCAGAAACCGAGAGAACCTTTGACAGCGCCGGCAGAGCAGCCGGATCAGCAGTCTCCGCGTGAGCCGGAGGCATCGTTTGAGTTCCCGATGCTCGACGCCGCGGACGCGACCCGGATGCTCGACAGCATCTTCGAGGAGAGCGGCGTGGAGCCGAATACCGTCCCGATGGAAGCGCTGACGGCGTACAGCGGCGTCCGCAGGGAACGGAAGCGCCTCCAGCGGACGCTCATCGCGATCGCGGTCGTGATCGTCCTGCTCCTGCCGCTCCTGTTCGTCGCGCCTGAGTTTGACGTGACCGTGGAGCCGGCCGGCGAGAATGCGCTGCCGGTCTATACGGTCCGGACCGCTCCGGTTCTGCCGGTCCGGCAGGTGATGGCGGTGATGGGGCAGACCGCCCTTCCGGTCACCGAAGAAGACGGGCGGACCTACACGGTCGAGCCGCCGTATAACGGGGACATGACCCTCTCGGTCACGTATTTCAACCGGAAGAAGGTGACCCGGCAGGTTCAGGTCCGCGAGGTCGACGAGGAGGAGCCGGAAGCCCTCTCGGTGAACACGGACGGGGAATTCGTGCACATTCTTCTGAGGGATGCCGGTGTCGGCATCGACTACGAGGGCATCTTTGCCGTGAGCGAGAGTGGCGAAACGATCCGGCCGGAATCCTTCGACGAGGCGGCCGGCGAGATCGTCCTCCGCTACCCGGAAGAGCCGTGCGATCTCTTCGTGCCGGACCGCATCGGCAACACACTGCATCTGAGATTGTCATTTCGTTAAAAAAGATGGACCTTTCTGACGGTTCCGGCCGTCTTCTATACAGAAGGACTGCGTGCGGCAGCGGGGGGATGCCGTACTGCATGCAAAGCGATCTATATTTAAGGAACATGGCTATGAAAAGAGTGTTAGGGATCCTGCTGATCGCGATCTGCCTGTCGGCGGGCGGCTTCCTGCTCCGGGAATCCGCGGCGCCGCCCGGCTGCGCAGTCTTCGCGGAGGATCAGGAGATCGAAGTGACCGAAAACGGCGAGGAAGCGCCGGACGGGGAGCGCCTCGTCGTCACGGTCGTGGAAGACCGGGAGGTCGAGACGCTGGAGGAGTACGGCGTGCCGCTCGCGAGCATCCCGAAAGACCGGCTCTGCGCGACGCACGCGCTGCTCGCGCTCGTCGTGCTGCTGATGACGATCGGCTATGTCATATACTTCAGCCGGTACCAGAAGCGCCTGCACGGGCTCAAGGAGCGGGCCGCGGTGCTGGAACAACGGCTCAGGGAGGAGGACCGTCATGTTTTATAACGTGGTGACCGTCGTCCTGCTCTGCGCCTCTGCGCTGATCCTGCTGGGGTACGCGCGGTACGAAAAAAAGCAGGCTGAAATCGGCCGGGAGAAGATCTTCGCCGCGGCGGAAGCGGTCGCGGCACATCCGGCAGAGCGTGAAAGCGAGGTGCGCGATGAGTGATCTGATCAGCAAAGCCATCCTCGGCTTCTGCGGATGGGAGCTGCTGCCGCTCGCGGCGATCGTGCTGCTGGCCGCGCACTTTGTGCGCCGCAGGCGCCGGTTCCGCGAACAGGAGGCGCGCCTCCGGGAGTCGATCTGCTCCTACGAGGCCGCGCTCGGAACGGCCGGCAGCGATGCCGGAAGGGACGCTTTTGCGCCTGAAGAAAGGATGACGCCATGAACATCGCGGTCGCGGATGACGACCGGGCGATCCTCACCAGGACGGAGGCCCGGCTCAGAGAATACGGGGAGCGGAACGGGATCAACATCGAATGCAGCTGCTTCGAGCGCGTGGACGATTTCATCCGCTCGCTGAAGGCCAGGCGGTATTCGATTGTCCTGATGGACGTGAACTTCATCGGGCAGGACAAGACGGGCATCGACGCCGCAGCGGTCCTGAGGGAGACGGATCCCGTGGCGATCCTGGTCTTCCTGACGGACAGCCCGGAGCACATGCCGGACGCCTTTGCGGTGCACGCCTTCTCGTACATCCTCAAATCCCGGATGTACGAGATGATGGACCGCGTGATCGACGAGGCGCTCAAGGTCCTGCCGGAGAGCAAAACGCTGATGTTTACCGCGGGCAGGCAGAACTGCCGGGTCTCGTACGCCGAGATCGTGACGGTCTGTACGGAAGGGCACTACCTGATCATCACGGACGCCGCGGGCACCGAGTACAAGACCCGGATGACGTTCGGCGAGATCAGCCGCAAGCTGGAGTCCGCGCCGTACTTCCTCTTCATCAACAAGGGCGTCCTGGTCAACATGAACTACATCCGGTCGATCGAGGACGGCAGCTGCTGCATGATCAACGGCCGGAGCCTGCCGGTACGCATCCGGGACGCGGCGAAGATCGCGCAGAAGTGGAACGATTTTCTGTTCAGTTCGATCCGGCGGGAGCAGACGGCCCGGACGGAGCGGTAAGGGGAAGCGATGACTGTAGAACGTTTGCTGCAATACATCAATCAGTTTGATGTGCTGATCCTCTTCGTGTTCGGCGCTGTGATCTGCTATCTTCCGATGCGGAACCAGCTTCGGTTCCGCAAGATCGTGCTGTCTCTGTACTGCGTCGCCATGCTGGCGGTCAGCTACTTCGGGCTCCGTTTTCTCGATCGGAGGGTGCCGGAGCTCGACCCGACGCTCGCGCTGGTCCCGTTTCTGTGCGCCTGTTTCATCCTGTACTTTTACTCCGTGCGGGCCAACCTGGCGCAGGCGCTGGCGATGTTTTTCGGCAGCTGTACGATGATGGCGATCCTGACCTATCTGACGATCATCCTTCAGGAGCTGATCCCGGACGGGTACCGGGGGATGGATCCGGAGATTCTTTTCTCGGGGATCCAGGTGGCGCTTAGCGCGCTGATGCTCCTGTTCATCGCGCATCCGCTGTACCATTCAGGAACTTTTCTGATTGACAATATCAGCAGGAGGATCACCTGGGTCTACACGCTGCCGTTCTCCATTCTGACTTTCGTGATCCTGAATTATCTGGCGCCGGAGGACAGGGGCTGGTTTCGTGATCCGGAGCTCCGGTGGATGTACGTGATCGTCTTCTTCGGGACCTCGATCCTCTACCTGCTGATCGTCGTGTTCTTCGGCGTGATCAGCCGGACGCTCAAGGAAGACGAGGACCTCCGGCACCAGGAGGCGGTCTTCCAGATGCAGCGCAAGCAGTACGACGAGCTCAACGCCTTCCTCAAGCAGAGCCAGGTCTACCGGCACGACATGCGGCATCTGATCCGGACGCTGAACGACCTCGCGAATGCCGGCGAATACGAGGAGCTGCGGGAATTCATCCATCAGGCGAATGAGAACATGCCGGAGAACCCGGTGAAGTTCTTCTGCAAGGACAGCGCGATCAACGCACTCCTGAACTTCTACGCGGAGGAGATGCGTAAAGACGAAGTTACGGCGGACTTCCAGATCGACCTGCCGGCGATGGAATCCCGGCAGCTCGTCGACCTCTCCGGCCTGCTGTCCAACCTGCTCGAGAACGCGCTGCTCGCCCTGCGCGACATCCCGGCCGAGGAGCGCCG
>CAYLSR010000084.1:0-6638 GCA_964385855.1 uncultured Mogibacterium sp. | reverse complement strand
ATATGACATGGAGGTTAGGATGCCCAAGCAGGGCTATATTAAGGGCTGAAAATGGCACATTGTATAACAAGAAGTAAGGAGAATTCTTGTGAGCAGGAGTTATAAGAAAAATCCAGTGGTATCTGATTATTCAAAAAATACTACCAAATATAATAAACGTCTTGCAAATAAGCGTTTCCGTAAAAATATAGCTTTAGAAAAAGATACTTTGAGAAAGCCAAAGTATAAGCATTACTCTCAAAGCTATAATATATTTGATTACAAAATTAGAATGTCCAAAGAGGAAGCTGTTATCTGGTACAATGAAGGAGCTGCTCCTGATATCAAAAAGTACTATCCAACGCTTGAATCCTGGCTTAATTATTGGGAAAAATGTTATAGAAGGAAATAAAACCGAATAATTAAAATGGTTGAGGAATCCATAAAACACGAGGATTAGATTCCCAGCGTTCTAAACAGGCAAAGTCCAGTTCGGGAGGATCTATGAAGACATTGATTTTTTACAAGCCTGAATATACTGATCTGGCAGTAAAAATACGCAATAACTATCGTGCACATGATCATGAGGCAGTAGATGTCGTTTCAGTAGAGGAACATGACGATATTGAATACGCCGAAAAAATGCAGTATGATGAGGCTGTTTTCATAGAGGATAGTGATATCGTTACAATTCATGATATTGAATCAGGATATACAAACAGAGTTCCTGTCTCAGATGTGCTCTATAAGCAATATTGAGGGACGAAAACGCTGTGTAGTATAGCCTAATGAAAGGAGCAAGAATAATGTCAATAGTAATCACAGCAGGTCTCAAGTAAATGATGAATGCATATATTCCAAGTTTCAATAAAAAAGCGATATGGTTTGGCATTTCAGGGCAGGATAAAGCATTCCTCGAAAAAGTGCTAGGAATCATTCTTGATCATGGATTCGAGATACAAGACCCTTATATGATGCCAGATGCAGATGTTTATCATTGCATCGGAGAGAAAGGAGATTTCTATGTTTGGAATGATGGTGATACAGAAATCTACGCCAACACTCCGGAAGATGCTGCTGTACTTATAACAATGTTTAAATGATATTGGGGAATTAAGGAATAGGCACCCGTGCGGGTGCTTTTCTGAGCAATACTTAGTGATGAAAATGCCGTATAATATAACTGAATTAGAGGTTTGACAATGGGGACATCGTATAGATACAAGTGCCAAGGTTGTGGCTATGAAAGAGCATACTATATCGGTGGTGGCTTTCTTTCTACAGAATATTATGAGAAATGCAAACGCGGAGAAGAGATGCTGCGAGCTGCTGTTAAGGCAGGCGAGTATGGGGAAGTCCTAAAGACATTAGTTGATATGGGCAAAGAGGATTTCGAGTTTTCCTGTGATGAAGAACTCATGCAGTGCAATAACTGTTTTCAAATCTCAACCATATTGAAGAAACGCATTTCATTATGGGACAGAGACTCCGGATTCCACATTGATATTGGATTTGATGAACCTTGCCCATTTTGCGGAAAAAAGTGGCCGTCGTTTGGGAAGATAAGCACATCGGCTGCTTGTCCGAAATGCCATGAGGTCTTTGAGATGATTGGTATAGGGAAATGGGACTAAAAATCAGTAGGAACAGATCGATGAGGCGAAAACTTGTCGGAAAAGCGAGAATACACGGAGAAAGAAAGGATTAAAATGCCGTCTACTATAACTTTGTTGCTTCTGAGGGATGCGAAAGATGATTGCGTCAAGCCATTTGTCGAGAACATTGATTCCGTAAATCGGTTATATAACCAGCCGATAGAGATGGTCTATAATCAGGAGAATAATAATCTGGGCAGCGCCTGAAAGTTGGTGACTATATGCATGCAATAATACGTCAGGGTAATGGGAAATACTATATCTCAGCCGTCTTTGGCTATTACAGAGATATCACGGCTACGGATGACTATGGGCGTTATCTGGAGGAAATATATAAGCCTTACTGGATTGTCTGGAATCCGGAGAGGACCCGTCTGATCAGATGGCTGGCCATGGTTCCGAACACAGAATATTTAATACCGCAGATCCTGATTGTTGATGCAGATCAAAGCAACTGGAATAAGGATCAAAACGGCGTCGGATGTGTTGACTTTTTTAGCAGAGAACTATTGGATTCATTCCTTGATTTGGACAAGCAACCGGTGGACATCCTTGAGAAATGCCGTGAGATGGATGCCGGGTATGTTTACGACGAAACACCAGAGATCAAAACAGAAACAGATATCGAGAATCTGGAATGGGCATCCGGCGGGTTTCATGATGCCCACATCATTAAAGAGGAATTGCAGGAAGATGGGACCTTGCATTTAAGGTTTGACGGGACATGGGGCTGTGAAATAGAGGTCTGGTTCTGGGGTGAGCTTGAATACGATACTTCCAGCAGAGATCCCGAGTTTGATGATCCTTACTGGTTTGGATCTACTGTTATTCTGCATGATGGATTTGTGTATTTCGTAGATGACGATGACATGACGGTGGATCAGATCACCAAAGAGTATTGCTATTTTAAAGCAAGGCATATGAAATACAGGATTATTCCTGACTGATGAAGGTTTTATTGTAAAAGTATTTGGCGGTAATTACCAAAAGGCAGTTTGCGCAATACTGAGAGCTGAAAATGCCATGTACTATAACAGAAATAGATTGTTGCATGATAAAAGCCGTTCGAAAGCCTCCGCCTGATAGCAGTGGGACGAACGGCTTTTACGGACCTTATCCCTCCACAACCGCGCGACCACTCCCCAAGTGGAGAGCGGGAACGAGGCTGCGCAGAAGACCGGCCCGCAAACAAGGATCCGGGACATCTGGACAACCGGCCTTACAGGCAAGGGTTGACCTCCACCAGATCCTGATCTGACAGTATCACGAAATTCTCCGATAGGCAATCAACTGCTGGTTTAATACATCACGCCGCGAGCACACGTTCGCGGTTTTTCTTATGCTCAAAATCGAAAGGAGGAACCGTCTGTGACAGCAGAAAACAGCAGCAATAACTCACCCGGAAAGTCCAGAAAGGACCGTATCAGGGAGATCACTGACCGCCTTGAAGCCGGCGTTCAGGCTGTCTTCGACAGTGAAAGCTATAAGGAATATCTGAAGTGCATGAGCAGATTCCATCGGTACTCCGTGAATAACTCGCTCCTGATCGCACTGCAGCGACCGGATGCCAGCCTTGTCGCCGGCTACCGGGCCTGGGAGAAGGATCACGGCCGTCATGTCCGAAAGGGAGAAAAGGGCATCCGCATCCTAGCTCCCTGCAGGTATAAGGTGGAGCTTGAGGAGAAGGATGACAACGGCGATCCTAAGACCATGGACATGACAGGCTTCAGAGTCGTGACGGTTTTCGATGTCGGACAGACAGAAGGGAAAGAGCTCCCTTCCTTTGGAATCGATGAGCTTACCGGCGATGTGAAGGACTATGAGAAGATCTTTAACGCGCTCGTCCGAATAAGTCCTGTCCCGATCCGCTTTGAGGAGATCACAAACGGTGCAAAAGGATATTATAACGACGCAGAGAAATTGATCGCCATCCGTTCCGGCATGAGCCAGGCGCAGACCATCAAGACCTGCCTCCACGAGATCTCTCATGCGGTCTACCATTCCAGAGAAGCCATGAAGAAGGACTCTTCGATCGATCGGAACCATCGGGAGACGGAGGCAGAGAGCATCGCCTTCTGCGTCGGATCCGCGCTGAAGATCGTTGATTCCTCGGAGTATTCCTTTCCGTATCTGGCCTCCTGGGCCTCCGGCAGGGATACGAAGGAACTCAAGGATTCCCTTGAAAGGATCCGTTCCGCAGCCGATGAGATGATCACAGCGATCGATCAGGAGCTGGTAAAACAGCAGAAACGGGAGAAGGACCGCTCCCGGGATAATGAAAGGTAAATGAGATGGCATACTATACGAAAGAACAGATCATGAAGGCAAGACAGATGGATCTTCTGACCTACCTTCAGTACTATGAGCCGAGCGAGCTCGTCAGACTTCCGGGTAATCAGTACTGCACCAGGCAGCATGACAGCCTGAAGATCTCAAATGGTAAGTGGTACTGGTGGAGCAGGGGCCTTGGCGGACGTTCCGCTCTGGACTATCTGGTGAGAGTGAAAGGAATCCCTTTTGCCGACGCGGTCTCCACCCTTCTCGGGGAATCGAAAGCAGGAATGCCGGACTTTTCATCTAAAACAGAGGATCTTTCGTCCAGAAAGATCCTTCTTCCGGACGAAAACACGGACGCAGATATTATCGTCCGTTACCTGACCGGACGAGGAATCGACAGGGAGATCATTGAAGCATGTATCCGAAACAGGCTCCTTTATGAGTCAAAGCATTATCACAGCTGTATCTTTGTCGGCTATGATGAGCTGGGGATCGCACGGTATGCCTGCTATCGCTCGACGGGTAAAGAGCGGATCACCGGTGAGGCGTCCGGTTCCGACAAGCGGTATTCCTTCCGCCTTGACTGTCCCGGAAGCAGACTCCACGTCTTCGAAGGCGCGATAGATCTTCTCTCCTACGCAACGATCCTCAAGACGGGAACCAGAGACTGGTTTCACGAGCCAATGCTTTCTCTCGGCGGAGTATATGCATCCGGGAGGGATCCTTCTCATATGAAATTGCCTTTAGCGCTTGCTCATTCCCTTAAAACAAGGAGTGAAATACGGGAAGTGGTCCTTCATCTCGACAATGACCGGGCAGGAAAGCTCGCAGCGGAGGGCATCAAAGCGCAGCTGAAAGACAGCTATACAGTAAGGGATGAAGCGCCGCCGGAGGGGAAGGATTATAACGAGTATCTATTATCTCAGATGGCCATTCCAAGATAGATTCGATTGGGATCAGTTATTTGTGAGATAAAGCCTTCTCTATAGGATACTATCTCTTGGAAGCGTAATCTCCAATTTCTTTATTCTGAACTGCAGATTTGAGCGCGTATATCCTAAATCCTTTGCTGTCTGTGAAAGATTGCCATTGTTTTTTTCAAGGTAATCGATGATGATCTTTTTTTCATAGGACTCCAGCTCATTTTTCAAGTTCATTTTCTCCGGCATATTAGATTCAATTGTCAGGAAAGGAAAGCGGCCGCTGTTACCCAAGTTCTCCATTTGCTGCTTTAAATATTCTGGAAGATGGTGCACGTTCAGCATTGTTTCATATGGATGAGAGAAAGCGACCATATGTTCAATTGCATGTTGCAATTCCCGGATATTTCCCGGCCATTTATGATTCATAAGGGCATTTCTAAGCTCGTCAGATATTTCCAGCGGCTTTCTTCCATAGATTCGGGCCTGTGCCTTGATAAAATGCTTTGCCAGGACCAGAATGTCATCCTGCCGTTCACGAAGTGGAGGAATACGGATAGTGATGACAGATAGACGGTAGAAAAGGTCCTCGCGGAGCTGCCCCCTTTGAACAGCTTCGAATAGATCCTCATTAGAAGTCGAAATGATGCTGCAGTCAACAGGGATTAATTTGTTGGAGCCAAGTCGTGTAACAACCTTTTCTTGAAGAACTCTCAGAAGTTTTCCCTGAAGACTGATCGGCATAGAGTTTATTTCATCTAAAAGAACAGTTCCATTTTTCGCATTCTCAAATATCCCCGGGGAGTCAACCGCGCCGGTAAAAGCCCCCTTTACCGTTCCGAAGAACATGCTTTCAAGCAGTGTCTCCGGAATCGCGGAGCAGTTGATCGCAATGAAAGGAGAGTCATGCCTAAGACTGGCATTGTGAATACCTTGAGCAAAAAGCTCTTTTCCGGTACCCGTTTCACCATAGATCATGATGTTTGAATAAGATTTTGATGCCCGTCTGGCAAGTGAGATCGTCTCTTGGATTGCAGCGCTGTTGCCTTGGATATCGTCAAGCGTATAGGAGGTTCCATTGCCTATATTCCTGCTCCGTTGAGAAATTGTGTTCTGCAGTTCCTGTAAGCGCTCCGCCAGATTGATAGTATTATCGTTGTAGCGCAGAATAGAAAGCGTACCGAGAAGATTACCGTTATCAAGGATGGGATAAGTGCTTTGAATAGCGTGTACCATAACGCCGTGTTTGTCAGGATAAGTTGATATTGCGTCAAGAACTTCAGTTTTCGAAGTATGGACCTTGTTTAAAACAGAGGATTCCTTCTTCTGCGTAAATACATCAAAGAAGTATCTTCCTATAACATCGGCAGCCTTCAGTTGATCGTGCTTCTCCGATGCTTCGTTATAATAAATGATTTTCATGTTTTCATCGGTAATGAGCAGTCCGTAATTGGAAACCGAATCAAGCGATTTAAGGAAAACATTGATTTTATCCAGGGAAATATCTGCTCTCTTCATGATTATCCTCCATCATTCACAAAGACTGCCCAAATTCTGGCAGTGCCCAAATTCTGGCGCTAAATATAATATACGGCGTTTTGTCGTGAAAATCAATGGTTACCTTGTGTTAAAAGATAAACGGAAGTGCCCAAATTTGGGCACTTCTTTAATTGCTGACAAGCCATTCATTAGCTCAAACCATTGGAAATTAAACGGTTACAGACTTGTTAAATAATTGGCACGATATTTGCTATATATGTATTCAGATACGATTTGAAAGGATTATATCCGGCTTTAGCGCAAAAGT
>CAYLSR010000083.1:0-6641 GCA_964385855.1 uncultured Mogibacterium sp. | reverse complement strand
AAAACAGGTATACTTCTGTTAAAAGATGTACAACTCTGCAATTTGAATTGAGAGGGGGAAAAAGGATGGGCTTTGTATACTCAGTCGATGGTTTTAACAAAGTCATCGGAAGCCTGCGGGAGAAGTATCGGATCTTCGCACCGGTCCTCAAGGTCGGTGAAGGGCGGTTCACGGATACGGATGTGATTCGTTATGATTTCATTGACCGGATCGATGAAGCTGAACTGGAGCGGAGATCGGATTATTCGTTCAAGGAGATCCTGCTGCCGCTTTCCGAGACCTTGTTTTTCTTCACGGAGGACGAGATCAAGACCGCGGACTATGACGCCCGGCCGGTCATCGTCCTGATGCGCAGCTGCGATATCCACGCGGTCCGGCGGCTGGACCAGATGTACACGGGGAACGGACCGAATGATGACTGGTTCTATGAACGGCTGAAAGACCGGGTCCGCTTCGCGCTGATCGGATGCGGCCGATACTGCGAGAACAGCTTCTGCGTGGACATGGGAAGCAACAAGACGGAGGACTACATCTTCTCGATCGACCTGATCGACGGGAAGATCTGTTCGGATGTCCGGGACGCGGAACTGGAAGCGCTTTTCCGTTCGTACGCGGAGGAGGAACGTGAGGTCGTGCCGCAGGCGGTCGAGGAGAGCGAATATCATGTGGAACGGCCGGAAGAGGTGCCGATCGCGCTCTTCAAGGACGAGATGTGGGACGAATACACGAAGCGCTGCATCAACTGCGGCCGCTGCAACTTCGTCTGTCCGACGTGCACCTGCTTCACGATGCAGGATATCTTCTATTCGGATAACGGGAAGGTCGGCGAACGGCGGCGGGTCAACGCGTCCTGCATGGTGGATGGCTATACGGATGTCGCCGGCGGTCTGCAGCACCGCAAGACCAACGGAGAGAGGATGCGGTTCAAGGTCCTCCATAAGGTCTACGATTTCCGGAAGCGCTTCGGCTACGATATGTGTGTCGGCTGCGGCCGGTGCGATACCGTCTGCCCGGAGTACATTTCCTTTGCAAACTGCATCAACAAGCTGAATAAGAGAGTCCGGGAGGTGACGGAAGATGTCAGATAAGAATGAATATACGCCGATCTCGTCCAGACTGCAGGATATCATCAAGCATACGCCTGAAGAGTGGACTTTCCGCTTCACGTACGTCGGACCGGTCAAGCCGGGCCAGTTCTTTCAGGTCTCGATCCCAAAGGTCGGCGAATGTCCGATCTCCGTCAGCGGCATCGGGCCGGATTTCGTGGATCTGACGATCCGGGCGGTCGGAAAGGTCACGGATTACCTGTTTGAGCACTACGATGTCGGCGATTCGCTGTTCATCCGCGGACCGTACGGCAATGGTTTTGACGTCGATGAATATAAAGACGGGGAGATCATCATAATCGCCGGCGGCACCGCCGTCTCGCCGATCCGCGGCGTCGTGCAGTATCTCTGCACGACCGATCATCCGAAGGACTGCCACCTCATCGCGGGGTTCAAAAACCCGGGAGAGATCATGTTCAAGAAGGATCTGGCGGAGTGGGATGACATCATCGATCTGACCCTGACGGTCGACGGTGCGCCGGACGACTACGAAGGCAAGGTCGGACTCGTGACAAAATACATCCCGGATATTCCGATCCGTGACATCAAGAACTGCAAGGCGATCGTCGTCGGCCCGCCGCCGATGATCAAATTCTCGATGATCGAACTGGTCAAACGCGGGTTCAACGAAGAAAACGTCTGGATCTCGGATTCCAGAAAGATGTGCTGCGGGATGGGTAAGTGCGGGCACTGCCGGATCAATGACAAGTATGTCTGCATTGACGGTCCGGTATTCCGGTATTCAGAGCACAAGACTCTGGTCGATTAAGGAGGTGTGTCATGGATCCGAAGACAAGAGATATCAACAAGAAGAAATTCAAAAAATACGCGTTTCGCTATTCCAAGGTGAGAGGAGAGACGGCTTCCCGGATCCGCGTGCCGGGCGGACACATCTCCGTTGAGAACATGGAGCGCGTCCTCGGGATCGCGGAGAAGTACGGCAATGGAACCATCCACCTGTCCATCCGGCAGGGGATCGAGGTGCCGGGGATCAGCCTGCAGGATTTGGAGGCAGTCAAGGCGGAACTCCAGCCGATCATCGAGAGCATGAACATCAATCAGGACAATCCGGGAGAGGGTTATTCGGCTTCCGGAACGAGAAACGTCATGGCCTGCATCGGCAAGCGCGTCTGCCCGTTCGGCTGCTATGATACGACTGCGCTCGCGCAGAGGATCGAAAAAGAGATCTTCCCGCACGATCTGCACGTCAAGGTCGCACTGACCGGCTGTTCCAATGACTGCGGCAAAGTCCGCATGCACGACTTCGGCATCATCGGTCAGACGGAGCCTCAGTACAACAAGGACCGCTGCGTCACCTGCGGCGCCTGCGTGAAGTGGTGTGAAAAGCGTTCGGTCGGCGCGCTGTCGCTGGTCAACGACAAGGTTGTCCGCGATCCGAAAAAGTGCATCGGCTGCGGCGTCTGCGTCGTGTACTGCCCGACCCGCGCCTGGACGAGGAGCAAGGAGCACTATTTCCGCCTGACGCTGCTCGGTCGCACGGGTAAAGTCAATCCGCGGATGGGAGAGGATTTCCTGAAGTGGGTGGACGAAGACAGTATCGTCAAGATCATCAAGAATTCCTATGCATACTGCGGGAAGTATATCAACAGGGATGTTCCGGACGGCAAAGAACACATCGGCTACATCGTGGACCGGACAGGATTTGAGGAATTCAAGAAATGGATACTGCAAGATGTGGAGTTTTCTGATAAAGTAGAGATGAACGAGAATATCTACTGGGGCGGAAAACGCTACGATAGGTGGTAGAGCCAAGGAGGCATCATGTATCTGGATGAATTCAATGCGGCCGCAGCGGGGGCCGCAGCCAAGTCCAGGCTTCTGAAAAGCAGCCCGGTCAGTTATTTCCTGTTGTCCATGCTCGCGGGCGCTTATATCGGGTTCGGCATCCTGCTGGTCTTCACGATCAGCGGCCAGCTGGCCGGCGCGCCATGCACCAAGCTGGTCATGGGCTGCTGCTTCGGGGTCGCGCTTTCGCTCGTGATCATCGCGGGCGGAGAACTTTTTACCGGTAACAATCTCGTGATGACTGCCGGACTGCTTCGCGGCACGGTGTCCTTCGCGGACGTCATAAAGCTGTGGGTCGTCTGTTGGATCGGCAACCTGGCCGGCGCGGTCGTGCTGGCACTGGTGTATGCGATGACCGGTCTGTATGCGGACGCGACGCTGGCTGCGATGACGAGCGCTGCGGCGGGCAAGATGACCACGGGATTTCTGCAGCTGCTCGCCCGGGGCGCGCTCTGCAATACGCTCGTCTGTCTGGCGATCTGGAGCGGTTTCAGGCTGAAATCCGATACCGGAAAGCTGATCATGACGTTCTGGTGTCTGCTCGCGTTCTTCACGACCGGATTTGAACACAGCATTGCGAACATGACCCTGCTGACGCTGGCGCTGATCAACAACGGCGGAAACGAGGCGATCTCGATGGGCGGCTACTGGTACAATCTGCTCACCGTCACCGCGGGCAATATGATCGGGGCGATCCTCTTTGTCGCGTTCCCGTATCGCATGGCGTCCAGAGAGAAACCACAGGGAGGCCGATAATGGCATTTTTTCCATTCATGATGGAAGTACAGGGAAAGGACATCCTGATTGTCGGAGGAGGCCGGAGCGCCTTCCACAAGGTTCGTTCTTTCCTGAATTACGGAGCAACAATTACTGTTATCGCCGAGACCATCTCTCCCGACATCCGCAGATTGTCGGGAGAGATGATTCTGCTTGAGCGGAGTTTTGAAGAAGATGATGTGAAAGGCCGTGCCGCAGTCGTGGCGGCAACCGAGGACCGTGGGCTGAACCGCCGGATCGCCTGTCTGGCGAGGCAGCAGAGCATCCTCGTCAATGCGGTCGATGATAAAGAGTATTGTGACTTCATTTTTCCGGCGATCCTCCGGAAGGAGAACTACACGGTAGCCGTCTGCACGGATGGCAAAAGCCCGCTTCTGGCCGGCCGGATCCGGAATTCAATCGATGAAAGCCTGCCGGATGAGTTCGATGAGGCGGTTTCTGCGCTCGGAGAGATGCGGGAGGAGGTGCTTGCCGGCATGGATTCCCCGCATGAGCGAAGCCGCATCTTTCGCGATGAAGCGGAGCGGATCCTGAGCAGGCGCGTCATCCGGATCGGTACGCGCGGGAGCGCATTGGCGATGGCCCAGACGGAACGCGTGATCCGAAGGCTGCAGGAAGCCGGGATCCGAAGCGAACTGGTCGTCATCCGGACGCAGGGAGACCGTCAGACGGAGAAACCGCTGTGGGCATTCGGCGGCAAAGCGGTCTTTGTTTCGGAGTTTGAAGAAGCGATCCTCTCCGGGAAGATCGATCTTGCGATCCACAGCGCCAAGGACCTGCCTGCGGTCCTGCCGGACGGGCTGGAGCTCCTCGCCTGTCCGGAGCGGGAAGATCCGCGAGAGGTCCTGGTGTCTCTGGCGGGCCGCAGACCGGAAGATATCCGGCTCATCGGGACCAGCAGCCGGAGACGGCAGGCCCTGATCCTGGAACGGTCTGACCGCTATCAGACACGGCCGCTCCGTGGAAATGTCCCTTCCAGGCTGACAAAGCTGAGGAGGGGAGAATTTGATGCGGTGATTCTTGCGGCAGCCGGGCTCAAGCGGCTGGAGCTGGACCAGGAAGCGGATCTCCGCTATGAGTATCTCGATCCCGTCCGGTATCTGCCGGCGGCCGGTCAGGGGACGATCGCGGTCGAAGGGGCGTCTCACAGCGAGATCAGCGCGCTGATCCGCTCGATCGATGTGTCGGAGGTGTCCGCGGCGCTGCGGGCGGAACGACGGTTCATGCGGGAGATCCGGGCCGACTGTCACGAAGCGGTCAGCGCCTGGGCGGAGATCCTGCCGAACGGCAGCATCTGCTTCAGAGCCATGAAGCAGATCGGAGAGCAGATCGTCCGCGTGGAAGCGTCCGGAGCGGATGCGGAGGAGGCAGCGGTCCGAGCGGCCGCGGAGATCCTCGGCGCTGAACGCTCGTGAAGCGGAGGCTGATGCGCGCGGAAAGAGCGAAACGGGGAAGCGATATGGGAAAAGTCTATCTGGTCGGAGCGGGTCCCGGGGACCGCGAGCTGATCACGGTGAAAGGACTGAATATTTTGAAGGCGGCAGATGCAGTCCTGTACGACAGTCTGATCGATCCTTTGCTGCTCGAGGAGACCCGTCCGGACTGCGAACGGATCGGCGTCGGCAAGCGGATGGGGCTGCACTCCTGCACGCAGGAAGAAATTGTCGATATGCTCCTGAAGGCAGCCTCCTGCCACGAGATCGTCGTCCGCCTCAAAGGCGGAGATCCGTTCGTCTTCGGACGCGGCGGCGAAGAGGCGTTGGCCCTGCAGGCTGCCGGGATCCCCTTTGAAGTGGTCCCGGGCGTGACCTCCGCGGTCGCTGTTCCCGCGCAGGCGGGGATCCCGGTCACCCATCGGGAAGAAGCCCGGAGTTTTCACGTCATCACGGGATACACGAAGGATGAAGCGCTGCACTACGAGCAGTTTGCCGGGCTGGAAGGCACGCTGATCTTTCTCATGGGCCGGAGCAACGCCGGCAGGATCACCGCGGAGCTGATCGCAGGCGGCATGGACCCGGAAGTCCCGGCGGCGGTCATCGAGAAAGCCTTCAGTCCGGATCAGCGCACACTTCGGTCATCCCTCGGGAAGATCGCATCCCTGATCCTGGAGGAGAATGTCGGCTCACCGGCCGTCATCGTCGTCGGAAAGACTGCGGCGTACGACCTTCGTTCCGAGGCGGGATGCGGCTCCGGAACGAGCCGGATTCTCGTGGTCGGGACAAAGGCCTTCTATGAACGATTCCGGCGGCAGATCCCGGATGCGGAGCTTCTTCTGGAGATGAAACTCCGGGTCAGCGAGCCGGGAAAAACGCAGCTCATCGAGGCGCTCGGGCGCATCGAACAGTACGGCTGGGTGTCTTTTTCCAGCCAGAATGCGGTCCGGCTGTTCTTTGGGATCGCGAATGCGATCCGGTTCGATCGAAGGCGGCTCGCGTCCGTCGGATTTGCGGTGATCGGGCAGGCGACGGCAGACGCGTTGCTGGAGCAGGGATATCACGCGGATCTGATGCCGGAGACGTTTACCGGTCC
Source organism: uncultured Mogibacterium sp. (assembly GCA_964385855.1). GTDB lineage: Bacteria > Bacillota > Clostridia > Peptostreptococcales > Anaerovoracaceae > CAYLSR01. The sequence goes on along the minus strand of CAYLSR010000083.1, from coordinate 423 downwards.
GGCCATGGCGGCGAAGCTCGCGGAGCGGGCCGGCCGTGAACGGGTGCTTGTGATCCGGGCGGAAGAGGGAAATGAAGAGATGTTCCGGATCCTGGAGGAAGCCGGCGTCCCGCATGAGCGCCTTGTGCTGTACCGGGCGGAAGGAGACTGCGCATCGGGACTCGGGGAAATCCGACCGGGAGATCGGATCGTGCTCGCCAGCGCGTCCGGCGTCCGGGCACTATGTGAAAGCGCCGGCGGCGCCCTGCCGGAAGGCGTGCGGTATGCCTGCATCGGCGGTTACACCGCGAAACAACTGACGAAATACGGGCATCAGCCCGAGATCACGGCAACGGAGCACACGGCAGAGGGCCTGGCCCGGATGCTGCGCGGCATACTGCCGTCAGAGGAAGACTGAAATGGAAAGAATGAGAAGACTGAGAA
>CAYLSR010000082.1:0-6641 GCA_964385855.1 uncultured Mogibacterium sp. | reverse complement strand
CATCTATGTCAAGGGCGTTAGTCCGGCAACGGTGCGGAAACTGGCGTACAAGTACGGAGCGAACTATTCGTATTATGGCACGGCTAACATGGGCAATGCCTGTCACATCAACACATAGGGGGTAGGATATGGCATATAAAGTTATCGATGTTTCTGTGTGGCAGGGAACGATAGACTGGGCGAAAGTCAAAAAGGACGGAGTGGTCGGGGCGATCATCCGCTATGCGGACGGCACGTACCTTGACACGAAGTTCGACTACAACATGAAGAACGCCAAGGCGAACGGTCTGCATATCGGTGCATATATCTATTCAAGGGCGACGACCGCTTCAGCGGCACAAGACGAGGCAAAGAGATTGTATAATGCATGCAAGGGTTACAACCCCGACCTGCCTTTGTATATCGACCTTGAATACGGCGCACAGGCGAAGTATGCAGATACTGTGGCAAAAGCGTTCCTACAGAAGATGGATGCGCTCGGCGGTCTCGGCGGCGTGTACGCTAACCTTAACTGGTTCAACAACTATCTGACCGGAACGCTTGCGACTTATCCGTCGAAGCCGATGTGGATAGCGCAGTACAACAGCAAGATAACGCACAAGAACCCTGCGCTGTTCGGTATGTGGCAATATACTTCTTCCGGGTCGGTCAAGGGCATCAGCGGTCGGGTGGATATGAACCATCTGTACACGGCTTACTGGACGAAGCAGACAGAGCCTGTAAAAGAACCCGTATCGGAGAAGATCGCTTTCGACGGATGGTTCGGAGCGGCATCTATCCGTAAGGCGCAGGAGTGGCTCGGCACGACAGCGGACGGAATCATCAGCGGACAGGACAAAGACTTCCTGCCTCACATCCCAAGAATCTACGAACCGCAGATCGAGTTCGGCGGCACAGGGTCGCAGATGGTCAGAGCCTTGCAGAAGAAACTCGGCGTGACCGTGACAGGCGTATTGAACGTTGAGACCGTCAAGGCGTTGCAGAAGATGCTCGGTGTTGTAGAGGACGGTTACTTCGGTGAAGCGACGGCACTCCAGTTCCAATGGTATCTGAATTTCGTGATGGCTAACAAGTCTGCCGGGAATCAGAAAGCGATCGACGCAGCTTGCGATTGGGGCGTAGCGGTAGCCGGGAACGACTCGTTCACATACGGCACAGGAGACAGGGCGCATCACTACGGATGCTTCTTCTGCGGAACGAACCCGAAGAAAAAGGGAACGAGCAAGCAGAGCGGTCACACGTTTGACAAGACTTATTGCTGTAACCCATTCGTCCATGCATGTTTCGCTCACGGAGCAGGGGATGCAAAGATGCTGACAGCATGCAAGGATGCAAGCGGCATCGGAATGACGGTCTCGTCCTTTACCCGGTACGGCAACTGGACAAAAGTTGACTTGCCTGCGAAAGTTGCTGACCTGAAGAAAGGCGATGTGCTTGTCCGCAGTACGCACGTTGCGCTGTATATCGGGAACAGCGAGTGTGTAGAAGCGGTCGGAGAGGGGTGGACAGCTAAATCTATTTCGGTAACAAGTCTGACCGCAGCGAAGCTGAAGAAGTACGAATTCGTGATGCGGTACAGCGGAAAGGGGCGGTGGTAAATGGCAATCGGAAGAGGCACGACCCCGGAGATAACTCTGACGATGGACGGCGAAACATTCGCCAACTGCACAGTCTATGTGACCATCGATCAGGGCGGCGTTCAGATAACGAAGAACAGCTATAGCGATAACGGCGAGATGTATCTTGAGCCTATCCTTGATGAATCGGGTACGCAGACCGGCACGATCATCCACCTGTTCCTGACGCAGAGTGATACGCTTTCCCTTGATGTTGGTCAAGCTGAAGTGCAGGTTCGTTGGATAGGTCTTGACCAAAAGGCTCATAAGTCCGACATCGCTACGATCACTCTTGCAAGGGTGCTCTTGGAAGAGGTGATAAACTATGTCAGCGATTAATGATAATGTGGTCATCACAGTAAATGACAACTCTACATCGGCAACGCTCGTCGTTGAATCGCTTGAGGCAGATGTGTCTATCAGCGTGTCAGAGGGGATGTCCGTACCTGCCTATACAGGGGCGTATACTTTCACTCCGACCGAAAGCACACAGACTGTACAGATAAGCGGCAAGCGAGCGACAAGCAATATCACAATCAATCCGATTCCATCCAACTACGGAAGAATCACATGGGATGGTTCGACGCTAACAGTAAGTTAAGGGGGTACACATGGCACAGAATGTAGTAATCAATGGCGTGACATACTCGGCAGTTCCGGAGGTCGATATCCCGACCAGTGGCGGGGGAACAGCGAAATTCTATGACACATCTGATGCGGACATCGTAGCGGCGAATGTCCTGACAGGCAAGACCGGCTACGGCGCAAGCGGACAGGTGCAGGGCAGCATGGCTGATAACGGCTCGGCAGACGGCACGATCAGCACAAAGGCTGGGACGGTCACGATCCCGGCAGGATACACTTCCGGCGGCACGGTCTCGATCAGTTCGACGGAGCAGGCGAAGATCATCGCAAGCAACATCAAGTCGGGCGTGACGCTCCTCGGCGTGTCCGGTTCACTTGCACTTCCATCCATCTCACAGGACGCAAGCACGAAGATTCTGAGCATCTCGTAAAAGGGGGTCAGCATGGCAGATATTTCCCTGTTGGGGGCGACATATAACGATGTTCCTGCGGTCGTTCTGCCGACTACCAATTCCGGTTCAGCCACGTTTTATGAGGTGAGCGGTTCACAGGAAGTGACCGAAAACGGCACATACGATGTCACGACCCTGATGAACATGATCGTGAACGTATCGGGTGGCGGTGGCGGCGGTTACGCAGGGATGACGTTTGAAACGGGTACATATACACCTTCAAGCGACATCGCAAGACCGACCATCAGCTTTGCGAACAGCCACAGCGAAGCGCCGGTGTTCATCTTCATGGTCGATGTGGAAAATGATAATGACACCACAACTAACACGAATATGGTCTTTTGCTATGAGGACTTCTACAAGCTATACGGCACCGGCATTCCATACTCATCTAGTGCGAAGCGGTATGCGAGGGCATCGTATTCTTACAGGGGGTCATCCACATCCTCACTCTCATCGGCGGCTACGATCATCACGTATAACTCTGACAATACAGGTTCGTCAAGCACATCATATCCAAGGTATTGGGCGACAGAGAGCAATTTCAAGCCGTACTCAGGGTCTACCTCAAGGTATTGGCGAGCAGGTCGGACATACAAGTGGTTCGCTATATGGAAGGAGACAGTAATGCATGTTCCAAATATGATACAGGCGACAGGGAGCGGTAGTAGCATCAGCATCGGCACATCGGTCACGCAGATTCCGCTGACTGCTACAAATTTCACGCTTGGTGAGGGGCTGTCTATCGTGGACAGCGGCATACAGGTGACAAGAGCAGGAACATACCGCATCACGGCAAGCGTATATCTCGGCACAGTCGCAAACTGTAACGGCTATGCGGTCTTCTGCATGAAAGGCAGTTCGTTCAGCGGAGCGACAGATGTGCTTGGCGGTTGGCATCAGAAGCCGACAGGACTTGCTTTCGATAACGTCGTCAACCGTACAAAGACAGTCGAACTCGATGCAGGAGACATCCTGTACCTCGGAGCACGATGCGGTGCGGCAAGCGGCACGGCGTATTCAGATCACGGCATGACTTTCTTAGAGGTCGAGCAACTGCAATAAAGGGGGTAAAGAATGAACACACTTTCATCCTTACTTAATTTCATCGGGAATAAGATAGGTGGATATGATACTGACATCCCTGCACTTCAGAGCGATGTTGGTACGGCACAGGGCAACATCACTACGATGCAAGGGAGCATCACTACGATGCAAGGAAACATCACTTCCTTGCAGACAAGCGTGTCTGCGCTGTCACCGAAAGTCTATCAGGCTACAGGGGCAAGCGGAACGATGACGTTGGCGGCAGGTACGATAACGCAGATCGCCATGTCTGTTGAAAGCATCAGCATCGGCAGCGGATATGCGATATCGGATGGTGGCATACAGGTCACGGAAGCAGGTAAGTACAAAGTTACCGGAAGCGTTTATGAACAGGCGCAGTCACAGGTCACGGAAGCAGGGGTCTATGTAATGGTCGGAAGTGCTTTCGGATCGGCGACGGAGAGGTGCGCTTGCAAGGAAGCAAAGCCGACTACAGACGGCATGGACTGCATCGTCCAATGCAACAAGATCATCGAACTGTCTGCGAACGATATCGTCTATCTCGCAGGTCGTATCATCGGCGGTACAGGAACGGTCTATACCGGATCTGCGTCAACATTCCTACAGCTAGAAAAGATCGCATAAAACAAACGGAGACCCCGGCAAGGGTCTCTCGTTTGCTGTGAGGCTGATAGTAGGTAGATGTTCTGGGAGAAAATCACTACAGTAATTATATCCTTTTTTACACACGCTCTGTTGTTTCTTCCGTCCGTTTTTACGTCCAACTGTTTTATAATTTAGTAATATCGTGTTAGCTTCTTTTCGGCAAAACGTTGAAATTTCAACACACAGTTATACATATATATAATGTAGATAACTGATGGATGAAATTCGATTCCCTCCGCGAACACCACAAAAGCCTTGGATCCGGCCGGATCCAAGGCTTTTTCTTGTTTCTGCGAATCTGTTCCGGATCAGCCCAGGATCGCTTTGAGATCCTCTTCCGGTGTGCTGATCGGCGCAATGTTGTAGTTTTCGACGAGGTAGTTCAGCACGTTCGGCGAAATGAACGCCGGGAGCGAAGGGCCAAGCCGGATGTCCTTGATCCCCAGGTACAGCAGGGTGAGCAGGATGCAGACGGCCTTTTGCTCATACCAGGAGAGGATCATGGAGAGCGGGAGTTCGTTGACCCCGCAGCCGAAGGCTTCCGCCAGAGCGACCGCGACCTTGATTGCGCTGTACGCATCGTTGCACTGGCCCATGTCCATGATGCGAGGCAGTCCGCCGATCGTGCCGATCTCCAGATCGTTGAACCGGAATTTTCCGCACGCAAGCGTCAGGATGACGGTATCCGAAGGGGCCTGTTTGACGAACTCCGTGTAATAGTTGCGTCCCGGCTTCGCCCCGTCGCAGCCGCCGACGAGGAAGAAGTGCCGGATCGCACCGCTCTTCACCGCATCGATGACCGTGTCCGCAACACCGAGGACTGCGCTGTGGCTGAAACCGGTGGTGACAGTCGTTCCGCCGTTGATCCCGGTGAACGGAGTATCTTCGCCAAATCCGCCCAGCTCGAGAGCCTTTTCGATGACCGGCGTGAAGTCCTTTTCCTCTCCGATGTGGACGATCTCCGGATAGGAGACCACTTCAGTCGTAAACACGCGATCCTTATAGCTGTCTTTCGGCGGCATCAGGCAGTTCGTGGTGAACAGGATCGGCGCAGGGAGGTTCGCGAATTCCTTCTGCTGATTCTGCCAGGCAGTGCCGAAGTTGCCCTTGAGATGCGGATACTTCTTCAGTTCCGGATACGCATGCGCCGGGAGCATCTCACCGTGGGTGTAGATGTTGATCCCCTTGTCCTTCGTCTGCTCCAGCAGCTGCTTCAGGTCATAAAGGTCGTGGCCGGTGATGACGATGAAAGGTCCTTTTTCGACCAGCAGAGGCACGGTGACCGGAGCAGGGTTCCCATACGTCTCCGTATTCGCCTTGTCCAGCAGCTCCATACATTTGAAGTTTACTTCTCCGACTTCCAGGACGATCGGAAGCAGTTCCGCCATGCCCCAGTCTTCGCCGATCGCGAAGAGCGCCTTGGCCAGGAACACATTGACCGCTTTGTCTGAATAGCCGAGCACTCCGGCATGATAGGCATACGCCGCCATGCCGCGGATCCCGAAGAGGATCAGGGATTTCAGGCTGCGGATATCCTCGTCCGCTTCCCAGACCTGTGCCATATCATAGTCGTCGTTCCTGCCACACGGGGATGCGCAGACCGAACAGTTCGAGACGAGGCGCTGCTTTTCCGCATGCACTTCGTCGATCAATGCCCTGAGGGTGGCTTCATTGAAGTTCACGTTGGTAACAGTCGTAAACAGCCCCTTGATCAGCAGCTTACAGGTATCCTCCGGCAGCTCGGTATTCCCGGATGTCGCACGGGCAAGCCCGATCAGCGCGCCGGTCAGCTCGTCCTGAAGTCCGGCAACGTCTGCCTTCTTGCCGCAGACCCCGGCGGCACCCATGCAGCCTTTGCAACCGGCCGTCTGTTCACACTGAAAACAAAACATCTTTCTTTCCATCTTTCCTATCCTCCTTGATTCAGAATGCCTAATCCAGAATTCGCCCGTCCGTTGAGATCGTGACGACCTGCCACGGGATGAATTTCCCGCTTGCCTTCAGCGCGTTTTCCGCCGCCCTCTGCAGCCCGCCGCAGCACGGCACTTCCATCCGCACGATGGTCACGCTCTTGATGTCGTTGTCGCGGATGATCGCGGTCAGTTTTTCGCTGTAGTCCACGGCGTCCAGCTTCGGGCAGCCGATCACGGTGATCTTGCCCTTCATGAAGTCCTCGTGCAGGTTGGCGTAGGCATAGGCCGTGCAGTCCGCGGCGATCAGCAGCTTCGCGCCTTCGAAGAACGCGGCCTTCGTCGGCAGGAGCTTGATCTGGCAC
>CAYLSR010000081.1:0-6717 GCA_964385855.1 uncultured Mogibacterium sp. | reverse complement strand
GGCGGATCGATCTATTCGGTCGACGACCCGGAGGAAACGCTGGAGGTCCTGAAGTCGCTGATGGAGCTGGACGAGAAACTGAAAGCATGAACCGCATCGGGCCCGGCAGCTGCCGGGCCTTTTGATTCCCCGCCGCGAGGGCGGGGCGGCAGGAGGCAGAAATGGTCTTTTTGAATGAAGAAGCGATCCGGCATATGAAGAAGATGGGATTCCGGGATGTGATCCTGGACGTCTCCGAGTTTACCAGCTGATGCGCTCCTCCCTACCGGGAGATGTCAGTAGGTTTTGCTGACAAAGACGAGGCGTATTATCTGGAAAACGGATATCTTGCGGACGAGACGGCCATCGGAAAGGCCTATTATCCCCGGTCGGGCGTCCGGATCACGGGGCCGGTCGGCGTCCGCTACGAGGTCAGGCCGTGGGTCACCCGCTTTGAGATCGACGGGATCGAACCGGCACCGGTTGCAGCGGAAGAAGAGCGGATCGATCTGAACGGGATCGAACCCGCACCGGCGGCAGCAGACGAAGAGCGGATCGATTTGAACGCGATCGACCGCGGAAGACTTTAGTTTACCGATAAAAAGAAAATATTTACAAACCATTGATATTTCAGTATCGTTGTAGTATAATTTTTACTGAATATTTATGATTTGAAAGAATTTCACAAATTCTCGGCTCGTTTGCGTGCCGTTAATCAGGGGAGGTAATAGAGTGTTCTGTAGTAAATGTGGCAATCAGCTCGCTGAAGGAGCTTACTTCTGCAGCGTATGCGGAGCGAGAGTGGATCAGTTGACAGAGCATCCTGTACAGGGCAGCACTTTGCAGGGGAGCTTCTTTGAAGAAGAACCTGCAGTCGAGAACCGTGTGCGGAATTTTGATCTTGCTCTGGATTGGGGAGAGGAGGAGCGTCCGAAGACCTCCGACACCCGGATGTCCTTTGACTGGAGTTCCGTCATCGACGAGGGACGCAAGAAGGTCAACCGGGACATCCGCTCACCTTGGGACATGCCGGAGGAATCCCCTGCGGACAAGGCCGTGACGCCGGAAGAGGAGCGCGCGTTCGAGCAGAGCATCTTCTCGGATATGAACGAATCCCGCCCTGATCGCAGCAGGACGATGACCTTCATCGACATCCTCAAGCAGGAGCGTGAGGCCAAGGCCCGCCAGGCGGAGGACGCCGCGAAGTCGCTGACCGGTGAACCGGAGCTGGAGCCGATGGATCTTTTCCCGGCGCAGGAGCCGATCCTCCCGAAGGAAGAGCGAGAGGTCACGAAGGGATACACCGATCTGAAGCGGGACATCATCGCGGAGATGGAGAAGCGCGAGAGCGGCTCCGACTTCACTGAGCAGCTGAACGCAATCCGCTCCAGAAGAGAACAGCGGGAAGAAGTTGTCGCGCCGGAACCGCCGCAGACGTTTGTGCTGGATCCGGAAGAAGAATTCGAAAAACTCCTGAAGCGCACACCCAGTGAAGAGGTAAAGATCCAGCCGGAGGCCAAGGCCCCGATCACGAGCGATGAGGAGCTCGAAGCGGAGCTGGCCGCGATCCTCGGTCTGGAAGTCCCGAAGGCTGCGGAAGCCCCGGAACCGGAAGAGGAAGCCGTTCTTCTGGAGCCGGAAGAGATCCCGGCAGAAGAAGCCGAAGAGCGCGAGCCTGAAACCGCGGAAGCGCCTCAGGCGGAAGATGAATATGCGGAATACCTGGACTACGTCCCGCGCACCAGAGTGGAGCGGCAGTCCTATGAGGAAGAGGATCTGACGGAAGAAGAGCCGGAAGACCTTGAAGTCGAGATCGAAGAAGAGCTGGAGGTTCCGGAGGTCGCGGAAGTCGCGGCGGAGCCTGAGGTCCCGGAAGTCGTGGAAGTCGCGGCGGAGCCGGAGATTCCGGCGGCTGAGGCCGAGGCAGAGCCGGAAGTTCTCGAGATCGAGCTTGAAGAAGCGCCGGAAGTGCCGGAAGCCGAACCTGTCGTTTCCGAACCGGAAGCAGTTGCCCCTGAGACTGCGGAACCGGAAGCGGAGCCGGCGGCTGAAGAACCGGCGTATTCCGTCGAGGATGAGATCGCGGCGCTCAAGAAGAGACTTGCGGAGCTCATGGGCCAGAAGGAAGTCACGGTTGCACCGGTTCCGGAAGAGGTCCCTGTGATCGAAGAAGTCGCAGAGGTCTTGGAAGAGATCCCGGCCGTCGAAGAAGTCGTCGAGGTCGTTGAAGAGATCCCGGCAGCTGAAGAAGTCGTCGAGGTCGTTGAAGAGATCCCGGCCGTCGAAGAAGTCGCGGAGGCCTCGGAAGAAGCGCCTGCCGCGGAGACCGTCGCGGAAGAACCGGCAGAAGAAGCCGTATTCGACATCCCTTCCGTCGAAGAGATCTTTCCGGCCGAGGAACCTGAAGAAGAACCGATCCCTGAGCCGGAACTGCCGGCAGAGGAATCCATCGAAGATCAGTATCTGACCGACGATGAAGATATCTTTAACGTGGAGCTCCGCAACCTCGGAGACGAGGATGAGGACGAGCTCCCGGAAGAAACAGAAGAAGACGACCTGTTCGGAGAGGACATCCCGTCGATCAGGCTGGTGTTTGACGAGCCTGAAACCGAACTGGAGGACGATATCGACGAACTGATCGAGGAGGTCGAGGCTCCTGAGGTTCCGGAAGTCATCGAGGAAATCGAGGTTCCGGAAGTCATCGAGGAGATCGAGGTTCCGGAAGTCGTCGAAGAAATCGAGGTTCCGGAAGCCGTCGAGGAGATCGAGGTTCCGGAAGTCGTCGAGGAAATCGAGGTTCCGGAGGCTGCAGAAGAAGAGGCGGAAGATCAGATGGTATCGGAGCTGGACGAGGCCCTCGAAAAGCTCCAGAAGATGACCGAAGAGTATGCGCCGGAAGAATCCCCGGACGTGGATCTGGACCTCTATCTGCAGGACTATGAGACGCCTGTACGCGAGGGCAGAAGAGCCGCGGCGGCGGAGTACGAAGACGAAGAAGCGTTTGACGAGGCGGATGAAGCCGTGATCCCGGAAGATGAACTCGAGATCCCGGAAATCGAAGACGCTGAGGCGGAACTCGAGATCGAAGAGATCGAGGAAGAGCTGCCGGCGGCAGAAGAAGAAATCGCCGAGGAGGAAGAAGAGCTGCCGGTGATCCCGGAAGCTGAGCCGGAAGTGCCGGAAGCCGAAGCGGCGGTCGAGGTCGAGGAAACCGAGGAGATCGAGGAATCCGTGCCGGAGATCCGGCTGGAGTTCACCGAGCCGGAAGAAGTCCTGCCGGAAATCGAGCCGGAGCAGCCGGAAGCGGAAGAAGTTCTGCCGGAAATCGAGCCGGAGCTGCCGGAAGTGGAAGTCCTGCCGGAAATCGAGCCGGAACTGCCGGAAGTCGAAGAAGTCCTGTCGGAGAAGCCGGCCTCGGGCGAAGACGCCGTGATCATCGATGATCCGGAGATCGATCTGGACAGAGAACTCGAGGACCTCGGATTCACCCTGGCGGAAGAGGCGCCGGCGAAAACGGTCGTTCCGGAGGAGGAAATCTTCTTCACGCCGGATACGACGGATGTTTCCACGGACACGATCCAGATGGACCGGCTGGAGCTCGAGGAAGAGGCCGGACCGATGACGATCGAGGATCTGGAAAAAGATCTCTTCGGCGAAGTCATCGAGGACACCGATCTGGAAGCGACCCGCAAGATCGAGAAATTCTATACACTGTACCGCAAGAATGAAGAGTTCCAGAAGCTTCTGGACGCGGAATACGACAAGCTTCAGGGCAATCATCTGAAGGATGACGTGACGGAGGAATCCATGGAGCAGGTCGCGGAAGCGATCGAATCCAGAGCGGAAGCGCTCGAAGCGATTCCGGAATCCGTGCTTGAGGAGCTCCCGGCGGAGGCCGCTGAGGAACCTGTGGTCCGGATCGCGGAAGCGGTGGCGGAAGACAAGAGTGGAGCCGGCCGTGCAGTCGCGGCGGCAGCAACCGGCGCGGCGGTAGTGACTGTCGCGGAACAGGCTGCGCAGAAGCAGGAGAAGGCTGCGGCGGAGAAGGCGGCCGAAGCAGCGGAGGAAGACGAAGTCAAGGGCGGCGGCATCCTGACCGCGATCGCGATCATCATCGCGATCCTGCTCATCGTGCTGCTCGCATCATCCTGATCCTGAATTTCGCGCCGGACAGCGCGCTTGCGGCGAAGCTGAACGAGCTGATCGGCAGCTTCACGAATTTCGCTGCGGTCACGGACGGCAGTGAATGGCTGGTATGATGATGTAATATGAAAGCTGCAGCGGGGCGTCTAGACGCTGCCGCTGCATATTCATTTACGGAGGTATCCTGTGAAAAAACGGAATAAAAACAAAGAAACCCGAAACCGGAAGGGGCTCGGGCTCATTTTGCTTATTATCCTGCTGATCCTCATGGTCCTGTTCGGGATGGTCGGCTTCATCACGGACTGGATGTGGTTCAAAGACCTCGGGTACGGCAGAGTCTTCTGGACCAAGATCATCACGCAGCTGGAGATCGGCATACCGGTCTTTATTATCGCGACCCTGCTGGTCCGGCTGTATCTGAACAGCCTCCGGAAAGGATACTTCAAAACGATTGAATCTCACGAGATTCCGGACGTCCGCAGGCTCAACCGGATCTCCTGGGGGCTGGCGGCGGTCTTCGGACTCGGGTCCGCGATCTTCGCCTCTTCGGATACCTGGATGAACTTCCTGCAGTTCATGCATTCGACGGAGTTCGGGCTGGCAGATCCGCTGTTCAACCTGGACATCTCCTTCTACATCTTTAAACTCGCCTTCCTGATGCAGCTCAACAATCTGGTGCTGGGTCTTATCATCGGAATCGTCGTCATCACGGTGATCTTCTACGGGATTCTCCTGACGGTCCGGACGCCGGATTTCTTCGACCGCGAAGAAGAAGGCGAGGAAGAGCAGGGAGAGGAGCAGACAGAGGCACCGGGCAACGATATCCCGTTCAATACGCGAAACATCTTCGGCCGCGGCATGGGCGGACGGCAGCGCGGCCGCCGGCGCAACCTGGACATCAATGACTCGAATTTTGCCCAGCTGATGCAGATCGCTTCTGGCAAGCTCACGATCCTCGGCATCCTGTTCTACCTGATGGTCGCGGTGGACTTCTTCCTGAAGCAGTTCGATCTGCTGCACGCGCACACCGGCGTCGTCTACGGAGCTGGCTTTACGGACGTGAATGTCGTCCTGTGGGTCTACAGGATCATCATCGTCCTGTCCCTGATCGGTGCGGTCACCCTGGCCGTCCATCTGCGCAAGAAGGAATTCAAAAAGCTTCTGAGGATCCCTGCCGCGCTCATACTTATCGGCGTCATTGGCTCCGTCGCGGGCATGGCCGTGCAGTCCCTGATCGTCAGCCCGGATGAGATCAATAAAGAAAGCAAATACCTCGAAAACAACATCGAGTATACACGCCACGCTTACGGTCTGGACAACATCCAGGTCAGCGAGTTCCCGGCGGACAACTCCCTGACTGGTCAGGACATCCTGGACAACGAGCAGACGATCAGCAACATCCGGATCAACGACTACGAGCCGGTCAAGGATTTCTACAACCAGACGCAGAGCATCCGGCAGTACTATGACTTCCACGATGTCGATATCGACCGGTATATCATCAACGGCGATGAGACCCAGACTTACCTGTCTCCGCGTGAGATCAACGAAGAAAAGATCAGCACGACGTGGATCAACAAGCACCTCAAGTATACGCACGGATACGGTGTCACGCTGTCCCGCGTGGACGCGGTCACCTCCAGCGGGCAGCCGGACGTCGTGATCAAGAACATCCCGCCGGAATCCTCGGTGCCGGAAGTGCAGATCGACCGGCCGGAGATCTATTTCGGCGAGCTGACGAACGACTACATCATCGTCAACACGGATGAGATGGAGTTCGACTACCCGGACGGCAACGAGAACAAGTACAACAAGTATGAGGGGACGGGCGGGATCAAGCTCAACCTGATCAACCGCATCCTCTTCTCGATCCGGGAGGGCAGCCTGAAGCTGCTGGTCTCCTCCAACGTCAACAGCGATTCGAGGATCATCATCTACCGCAACATCGTGGATCGCGTGCACAAGATCATGCCGTATCTGAGCTACGAGTCGGATCCGTACATGACGGTCGCGGACGGGAAGCTGTACTGGATCTTCGACGCGTACACAGCTAGCTCGTATTATCCGTATTCCGAGCCGTACTCCGGCGAGATGAATACGACGAACTACGTCCGCAACTCGGTCAAGGTCGTCGTCGACGCGTACAACGGCGATGTCAGCTACTACGTGATCGACGATGCGGATCCGATCGCGCAGACGTTCATGAAAATCTATCCGACGCTGTTCAAGGAGTATGACCAGATGCAGCAGAGCATCAAGGCTCACATCCGTTATCAGAACACGCTGTTCAAGATACATGCGTCCGTCTACACCAAGTACCACATGAACGACGTCAAGGTCTTCTACCAGAACGAGGACCTCTGGGATACCGCGCATCAGATCTACGGGACGGAAGACACCGATATGTCGCCGAGCTACTTCATCTTCGAGCTTCCAAACGAGGAGAAGGCGGAATTCATCAACATGATCCCGTTCACGCCGCGGTCCAAGCAGAACATGACGGCAAACATGATGGCCAGAAACGACGGGGAACACTACGGTCAGATGCTTGTCTACAAGTTCCCGAAGAACAAGACGATCTACGGCCCGATGCAG
>CAYLSR010000080.1:0-6791 GCA_964385855.1 uncultured Mogibacterium sp. | reverse complement strand
CGTAAGATGGATATGCTAAAATTGTTCCTAACTAAATGACATTGGAACCGTCCCCGTGTCATCCCCCCTATCTTTATCCTCCATTTTGTATTATAATTAAATTAACTATGTACACTCACCGGCGGGGGGTCGTTTTCAATGTTCAGACGAATTTTCAGGAGTCCGTATGTCAAGGCCGGCACGGCCTTTCTCGTCAGCGGACTGCTGCTCATCTTTATCAATAGCTGGCTGAGCCGCACGCATCTGTCGGAGCTGATCGCCAAATTCAACCACACGATGATGCCGGTCTATATCGGAATCGTCCTGGCGTTTCTGCTGTGCCCGATGTATAACCGGCTGGTCCGGTCCTTTTACACTGCGCTCCATAAGCGCGGCGGGCTTCCGGAGCAGCGGTTCGGCGTTTCGCTGAACGGCGCGGCGCCGGTGGTTAGGAAGACGTATGACAAGAACCCGTACGAGCGGTCGCTGAGTTTGTCCAAAGGGATTGCGACGCTGATCTGCATGGTGTTCCTGTTCGGGATCGTGGCGCTGCTCGGCTATTTTGTCCTGCCGGCGGTCATCAGCAGCATCGTCAACCTGGTCAACACCATGCCGGAGCGGCTCACGGATTTCGCCGCCTGGTCCAGCATCCACCTCAGGCGGTTCCCTGAGGCAGTCAACATGATCAACTCCGTGGCGAATGCCGGGACGACGGAGGTCATCGCCTGGGTCCAGGAGCACATCCTCAAAAACGACTACACGACCCTCGCAGAGACGATTTCAACCAGCGTCCTGCAGTTCATCCGGGTCTTCGGGAACGTCTTCATCGGCATCCTGATCTCGGTCTACCTGCTCAACTACAAAGAGCAGCTCTTCGCGATCACCCGCAAGATCATCGCGGCGACCTGCAGCGAGAAGCGGGCGAGAGGCCTCTCGGAATTCGCCGGGATCATCAACGAGACCTTCATCAGCTTCATCAACGGCCGGCTCTTGGACGGCGCGGTCATCGGGGTGCTGACATACATCATCATGAACGCGATGAACATGCCGCTGCCGGAACTGATCAGCGTGATCGTCGGTGTGACGAACGTCATCCCGTTCTTCGGGCCGTTCATCGGCGCGATCCCGTCCGCGCTGCTTCTCCTGATCATCGAGCCGATGCAGGCGCTGTACTTCCTGATCATGATCCTCATCATCCAGCAGATCGACGGCAACATCATCGGACCGAGGATCGTCGGACACAAGATCGGGATCAGCAGCTTCTGGGTCCTCCTCGCGGTGCTGATCGGCGGAGGGCTGTTCGGATTCCTCGGCATGGCGCTCGGCGTACCGATCTTCGCGGTGTTCTACCGCTACATGGACAAGTTTACGAGCAGCAGGCTGAGCAAGAAAGAAAAGAAAGTCGCGACTTCCGATTATCTCGATTACAGCAAATACAACGTCAATAAAGAAGACATTCAGGGCAGCCGTTCGCCGGAGCGGCCGGCCCGCAAATCATGACAGACAGGGAAACATCCATGAAAGAACTCAAATCCAGATTACTCAGCCTCCGCATCCCTGCGGAGCGCATCCTGACCGATGAACCGATGAGCCGCCACACGTCCTTCCGCGTCGGCGGCCCGGCCGATCTCTTCGTCACCGTGGAGAGCGAAGCCGAGCTCGCGGCCGCACTTCAGCTGCTGACCGCGGAGTCCGTTCCGCACCTGCTGGTCGGCAACGGCTCCAACCTGCTGGTCGCCGATGCCGGCTACCGGGGCGTCGTCCTGCGGCTGGGCGGAGAATTCTGCACGCTCACGATCGGTGAGGACGGGGTGATCCGTGCCGGCAGTGCGATGCTTCTGTCGCGCGTCAGCGCGGCTGTGGCGGAGCAGGGCCTCGCAGGCATGGAATTCGCCAGCGGGATCCCGGGATCGATCGGCGGAGCCGTTTTCATGAATGCAGGCGCGTACGGCGGAGAGATGAAGGACATCCTGCTCCGCGCCAGACTGCTGTCGCCGGACGGCGCAAAGGCGGAGGTCTGTGAAGCGCCGGATCTGGCGCTGAGCTACCGGTACAGCCGGCTCCAGGAGGACGGCAGAATCGTGCTGCAGGCCGAACTGCAGCTGACGCCGGGCGATCCGGAGGAGATCCAGGCGAGGATCCGGGAGCTCACGGAGAAGAGAAACGCGAAGCAGCCGGTCAACTTCCCGAGCGCGGGCAGCACGTTCAAGCGCCCGGAGGTCGGCTACGCGGCGGCGATGATCGAGCAGGCGGGCCTCAAGGGCGTTTCCGTCGGCGGCGCGGAGGTCTCGGAGAAACATTCCGGCTTTATCATCAACAGAGGAGGCGCGACGGCGGACGACGTACTGGCGCTGATGCGGATCGTACGGGCCCGGGTGTATGAGCAGTTCGGCACGATGCTGGAGCCGGAGGTGCGCATCATCGGCACGGAGCTGTAGCGCAGACAGGAGACAGAATTTGAACAGAGAACAGGTGAATGAACGATACAGAATGAAGTGGGATCTCCACACGCACACGGTCTACTCGCACGGGATCCTCTACGCGCACGGCAAGGGGACGATCCTCGAGAACGCCGGCGCGGCGGCAAGACTCGGGCTGGAGGAGATCGCGATCAGCGATCACGGCCCGGGGCACAAGCTGTATGGCCTTAAGCTGGCTAAGGTCCCGCAGATGCGGGAAGACATCGCGATGGCCAAACGGGCGTTCCCGCAGGTCAAGGTCCGCCTCAGCGTCGAGGCGAACATCATCGACTCGCCGAACGGGCTGGATATCACCGACGAAGAGTTCGCGCTCTTCGATCAGGTGATCGCCGGCTATCACTACGGCCTGCCGAAGGGACACATGAGCGCGAACTTCATGAGCTCGAAGCGCGTGTATCCGTCCGGCAGCACGGAGGCGCTGCGGGCGGCCAACACGGAGATGACGCTTCGGGCGCTGTACTCAAACCGCATCCTGATCCTGACCCACCCGGGAGACAAGGGCCCGTTCGACATCGATGCGATCTCGAAGGCCTGCGAGGAGACGGGGACCTGGATGGAGATCAACACCCGGCACAAGCACCTGACCGTGCCGGAACTGAAGATCGCGCAGAAGTACGACGTGAAGTTCATCATCAGCAGCGACGCGCATTCGCCGGCCCGGGTCGGGGACTATGAAGAAGGCGTGCTCCGGGCCATGGAGGCCGGAGTGGATCTGAAGCGCATCGTCAACATTGAGGAGCGGTAGAGCATGAAGGCAGTGATCATCTCCGGCATGTCCGGAGCCGGCAAGACCAAGGCAGCGGACTGGTTTGAGGACCAGGGGTATTACTGCGTCGACAACATGCCGCCGCAGCTGGTGCGGACGTTTCTGGAGCTGGCGGCGCTCGGCAGCAGCCCGATCGAGAAGGCGGCTTTCGTGGCGGACGTGCGGGGCGGCATCTTTTTCGGTGAGCTCGAACAGCTCATCGAGGAGCTCCGGCAGATGGAGGGGGTCGAGAGCACGGTGCTCTTCCTCGAAGCATCCGTGAGCACGGTCGTCAACCGGTACAACGAGACCCGGCGCAGCCATCCATTGACCGGCGGCAAGGCGACCGCGAAGGTCATCGAGGAAGAAAAGGCGAAGCTCGAAGGTCTCCGGCGCAAGGCGGATTTCATCCTGGATACGACCGAGATGAAGGTCGCGGACCTCAACGCCGAGCTCAATCGCGTCATCAACGGGCAGGACGCCGGCAACTCCTTTGCCGTCAACATTTCGTCCTTCGGGTTCAAATACGGGATCCCGGCCGAGACCGATGTGCAGGTCGACGTGCGGTTCCTCCCGAACCCGTACTATGTAAAGAGCCTCCGGAATCTCACCGGAAATAACAAAAAAGTATCGCGTTATGTGCTCAAATCGGAGCTCGCGCAGAAGTTTGTCGAATCGTTCAGCGGAATGATCGAAGACCTGATTCCGGGCTACATCCGGGAGGGAAAGTACCACATCAACATCGCGTTCGGCTGCACCGGCGGTCACCACCGGTCCGTGGCGATGGCCAACGAGCTCGGGCGGGTGTTCATCGAGAAAGGGTACCGGGTCACGGTGACGCACCGGGATCTGGATTTCATCAGAAAGAAATAACAGGTCAGCAGGAACATGTCTTTTTCATCAGATGTCAAAGGAGAACTGTCCAGGATCGAGCCCGGAAAGAAATGCGACATGCTCGCGGAGATCTCGGGCTTTCTTCGTGTGTCCGCAAGCCTCCGTCTCGCGGGCGGCGGGCGGTTCAGCATCGTCGCATCGACGGAGAACCCGGCCATCGCGCGGCACTTCAAGAAGCTGATCAAAGACTACTTCGGGAGCACGGCGAAGCTCGAGGTGAGCGGTTCTCAGATGCCGGGCCGCAGCCGGGGCAGCAGCTACCGCTACAGCCTGACGATCAGCCCGGAAGAGAAGAGCTCGCAGATCCTCCGGGAGACCGGGCTCCTGCTGATTCGGGAGGGCAACGACTACTTCAGCGACGGGATCTACTTCCCGATCGTCCGGACGAAGTGCTGCAAGAAAGCCTATCTGCGCGGCATCTTTCTGGGCTGCGGCACGATTTCCAATCCGCTTCGGAGCTACCACATGGAGTTCGTCCTGTCGAGTCCGCAGGCCGCGCAGGATCTGCGCAAGCTGATCGGTTCGTTCGTCGACCTCAGCGCCAACATCACGCAGCGCAAGGAAGCCTCGGTCGTCTACCTCAAGCGCGCCTCGTACATCAGCGACATGCTCGGGATCATGGGGGCGAGCACGGCGATGATGGAATTCGAGAACATCCACATCAATCGCACGGCGCGCGGCGAGGCGCAGCGCATGTACAACATGGACAACGCCAACATGGAGCGCGCGCTGTCCGCGGCGGAAGAGCAGGTGCGCCTGATCCGGCTGATCGATCAGAAGATCGGCCTCGACAACCTCTCGGAGCCTCTGCGGGTGGTCGCGCAGCTCCGGCTGGAGCACCCGGACGCCGGTCTCACGGAGCTCGGGGAGCTCCTGGATCCGCCCGTCAAGAAGCCGGCGGTGAGAAAGCGCTTCACGAAGCTTAAAGAGCTGGCGCGCAAACTGGAGGAGGAGCCGGATTTACAATATGAAGATAAATGATCTGATCGAACTGACCATCACAGACCTCGCGGAGGACGGAAAGGGCATCGGCCGTGTCGAAGGCATGGCCGTTTTTGTCGAGGGCGCCGTTCCGGGAGACCGGGTGCGGGCCTCCGTCACCAAAGCGAAGAAGCACTACGCGTTCGCCGCGCTCAAGGAGATCCTCGAGCCGTCGCCGGACCGCGTCGACCCGCCGTGCCCGTACTACGGCCGCTGCGGCGGCTGTGCAATGATGGACCTCTCGCTGCCGGCGCAGCATGCGCTCAAGCAACGGCAGGTCGAGGAGAAGCTCCGTCGGATCGGCGGCATCCGGGAGCCTGTCGTGCGGGAGATCCTCACTGCTGATCACGATGAGGCCGGTGAAGCCGGCAGCTTCCGGTACCGCAACAAGGCGGTCTTCGCCGTGCTCGACACGAAGTCCGGGCCGGTCGTCGGCTTTAAGATGCGCGGGTCGTACCGCGTCATCGACATCCGGGACTGCCTCCTGCAGAAGGAGCCGGTCATGGCCGTGGCCGGCGCGATTCGCGAGCTGATTCGGAGCGGCAAGCTCCGGGTCCGGGACGAACGGAGCGGTAAGGGCTTCCTGCGCGAAGTGACGGTGAAGCTCTGCGAGGGGACCGGGGAAGTCATGGTCGTGCTGACCGGCGCGGCCCGTCAGCTGCCGAACGCGGAAGACGTGGTGTATGCGCTCGACGACGCGATCGCCGAAGCGAGTCTGGACGCCGGCCTGATCACATACGAAGAGGAGACCGGAGACGAGCCGGTCCCGTACTATTTTCTCCAGAGCGTCGTGGTGGAATACAAGCCGGGTGATCTCAAGGGGTTCGCGAAGGACTACGTGACCGCCGCCGGCACGCCGACGGTCCGGGATCGCGTCGTCTTCCCGGCGCTTTCGGCGGAGCGGGACTTTGAGATCTCCGGTGCCGCGTTTTACCAGGTCAACACGCCGATGATGGTGAAGCTCTACGAGCAGGCGGCCCGTTACGCCGGGCTGACCGGCGAGGAGGTGCTGCTCGACCTGTACTGCGGCGCCGGCACGATCGGGCTCACCCTGACGGACCGCGCGAACTACGTCATCGGCATCGAAGAGGTGCCGGGCGCGGTCCTCGACGCCAACCGGAACGCGGTCATCAACGGCATCGTCCGCGCGCGCTACTACACCGGCCGCGCGGAGGAGATCCTGCCGCAGCTCCTGACGCCGGGCACCAAGCTCTACGCGGACTACCTGTTCACGGAGGAACTCCGGGATCGGCCGGTCGTGGCGGTCCTCGACCCGCCGAGAGCCGGATGCGAAGAATCCCTGCTCCGTGCAGTGACCGGGCTGTCGGCCGCGGGACCGGAAGACACCGAGGCGCAGGAAGCCCCGACGCGTTCATGGCGCGGCGCGGACCGGATCGTCTACATCTCGTGCGACCCGGGCACACTGGCCAGAGACGTCAAAGTGCTGGAAGAACTGGGCTATCGTCTGTGCGAGGCGACGCCGGTCTCGCAGTTCGATCATACGACGCATGTTGAGACCGTCTGTCTACTAACACATTCCTGAAGTAAATAGGCTGGAATAGCCTGATTTACAGGGGGTTCCGTCACCGGGAGCAAATCGTGCTCCGTGTGATGGGAACCCTCTGTTGTGTCTGCGAGAACCTGTCCATTGAGGGGGTCGAGACTACGAGTTTACTTTTTCAGAAAACGAGTCAACGATTTTACAGTTTTTG
>CAYLSR010000079.1:0-6885 GCA_964385855.1 uncultured Mogibacterium sp. | reverse complement strand
GCGCAGCCAGAGCTTAGTACCGCTGCGTCGCCGGAACGAGGCGAGAGCCGTACCCGGCATGGGCGATCAACAGACCGTTTTTTGGCGATCCGAAAAACCCGAATGGACTGTTATTATGTTAATTTGTCCGGGAGGTCTCGACGAAACCGCAGAGGTAGTATATAATGTATACAATATCGGACCGTTCAGGCCCGGTTCTTTGTGCTACTACGGGTTATTGAGAAAGGAGTTATTGGTATGAAAGAAGGCAAAGAGAAGAAGCCGATGTCGCTGGCGACGAAGATCTTCATCGCGCTGGTCGCGGGCATCGTGGTCGGGCTGGTCTTCCAGAGCCAGGCGGACTTCCTGACATCGTACATCCAGCCGTTCGGCACGATCTTCCTGAACCTGCTCAAGTTCATCGTCGTTCCGATCGTTCTGTTCTCGATCATGGCCGGTGTCGTCTCGATGAGCGACATCCGCAAGGTCGGGAAGGTCGGCGGCATCACGGTCGTCTACTTCTTCATCACGACCGCGATCGCGATTGTGATCGGCCTCGTGCTGGCGCACGCGTTCAAGGGATCGTTCCCGGCACTGACGACGACAGGGCTGGAATATGAGGCGAAGGAACCGATCCCGTTCATGGACACGCTGGTCAACATCTTCCCGTCCAACTTCCTGTCCCCGATGGTCGACGCGACCATGCTGCAGGTCATCGTGATCGCCCTGATCCTGGGCTTCGCGATCATCCTGATCGGCGGAGAGAAGAGCGCGAAGGCGATCAGCGCGATCGACGTGCTCAACGAAGTCTTCATGAAGGCGATGGAGATGATCATCTCGCTCTCGCCGTTTGGCGTGTTCTGCCTGCTTGCGCCGGTCGTCGCGGTCAACGGACCGATGGTCATCGGCTCGCTGGCGAAGGTCATCCTGGCGGCATACATCGCGTACATCATCCACGCGGTCTGCGTCTACTCGCTGTCGGTCAAGTTCCTCTCCGGCATGAGCCCGATCAAGTTCTTCAAGGGCATCAGCGCTTCGATGGCGTTCGCGTTCTCCAGCGCGTCCTCCGTCGGCACGCTGCCGCTCACGCTGGAAAACTGCGATGAGCTCGGCGCGGAGCACGAGATCTCGTCCTTCGTCCTGCCGCTCGGCGCGACGATCAACATGGACGGAACGGCGATCTACCAGGGCGTCGCGGCGGTCTTCATCGCGAGCTGCTACGGCATCGACCTGACCGGTTCCCAGATGATGACGATCGTCCTGACGGCGGTCCTCGCGTCGATCGGTACCGCGGGCGTCCCGGGTTCCGGCATGATCATGCTGGCCATGGTCCTGCAGTCCGTCGGCCTGCCGGTGGAGGGCATCGCGCTGATCGCAGGTGTCGACCGAATCTTCGACATGGGCCGTACCTGCCTCAACATCACGGGCGACGCGTCCTGCGCGATCATCGTCTCGCACCTCGACAGAAAGTGGAAGGGCGAAGAGGCGTAGCACCTTTCGGCGCCGGGATCCTTCGGGGCATAAAAACATCGGGGCAGCTCGGCTGCCCCGATGTTCTCATCTCGAATTATGCGATCAGGCAAAGGTCTTATCTACCCGGACCCAGTCGATAAAGGCCTGCATCTGCGGATTGACCCAGCGGCTCCGGTTGTAGTACATCTGGGACCAGATCCCGATGCCCAGGGATTCGGTCCGGATCTGCGCCAGCGCGCCCGATTCCAGCTCTTCCCGGACGATGGAGCGCGGCAGATAGGAGATGCCGGCGTTCCGGCGGAGGAGCGCCTTGATGGACGGGGAGTAACCGAATTCCATCAGCGGACGGATCGTCAGATCGCGCTTGGCCAGCTCCTCTTCCATGAAATGGCTGTAACCGACTTCACGGTCGCAGAGGATCATCGGCGAGCGCGCGATCTCCTCGAGCGGGACGAAGTCCTTTTGCGCCAGCGGATTGTCCGGATGGCACAGGAAGATGGTTTCCTCCGGCCGCTCCGCGAACCGGACGAACTCCTGATAGCTGGTCTTCGTCGTGGTGCAGAGCGCGATGTCCACCTCGTTGTGACGGAGCTTTTCAACGACGACATCGATGAAATCGGCCGTCCGGACGAGGATCTCGATGTCCGGGTAGACCCGGTGGAACGCGTAGAGGATGTTCGGTAGCTCGTTCTGCGCGAGGCCGGAATAGACGCCGATCGTCAGCGGCCCCTTCGGCGCGCCCTGATCGACGGTGAACGCCAGCGCCCGGTCCTTAGCGTTCACGAGGTCCTTCGCGTAGGGAACGAACTGCTCTCCGATCGTCGTCAGGCTCACGCTTCGGCCGCTCCGGTCAAACAGCACGACCTGCATCTCTTCTTCCAGCTGTTTGATCTGCATGGTGACCGTGCCCTGCGTGTAGCCGAGCAGCTCGGCGGCTTTGGTAAAATTCAGCACTTCCGCGACCTTGAGGAAGGCTTCTACGTTGCGTATTTCCATAGAAATTCCCTGATCAAAATCTATAACGATTAGAAACACAAATCGGTGGTATTGGAACTATTGATTGTACAAATGGATTATACCATGGTATATTCATAAAAGAAAGAGAAAATTCATGACCTCCTCTTTCGGGATCGCAAGAACCCCAACCCCAACGCGGTCCTCCATATGTAAGTAAGATGATTACCGAAGGGTCTCCGTGAGGAGGCTTTTTTCGTGCGTAAAAAAAGCCGGCTACAGCGGCAGCCGGCGGATGAAGACGAGCAGCGGGTTCCAGTGGTAGAGCGTCCCGGCGATCAGCGAGTGCTCCAGATTGTCGTTCAGGACCTGGATCTTTTCCGGGGCGAAGATCCCGCACGCCGGGAATATCAGCGCCAGGAACAGGCAGACGAGGATCAGCCCCTTGACCATGCCGAACAGCAGGCCGATGCTCGAATCGACCGTGCCGATCACCGTGCCTTCCCGGCGGTGCCGGGCGAGCCGCCTGCGCAGCGAGACCGCCACGATGCTGACCGCGAGGACGATGAGCAGGAACGACAGGATCATGATCAGGACATTGGTGAAGTGCCGGACGTCGATCTCCAGGCTGGTCTGGCCCATCTGCTCCAGCACGCGCCGGAGGACCTTCGGGATGAACGCCATGAGGTCGAGCTCCTCCGACCCGTTCAGCGCGATGAGCCGCTCCACGATCCCCTCGTCGAAGGGCGTCGCGAACAAAAAGTTGCTGACCGGCCGCGTGCCCAGCGTGCCGAGGACGCAGCTCGCCGCGAGCCCAAGCAAACGGAGGGCAGAGTCCCCGAATCCTCTGACCTTGCCCTGGATCGCCGAAAGTATGAAGATCACCGCAACGATAATATCCAGTACCATAATCACATTATATCGGGCGGGGCCCGGGAATTCAAGAAGATGAAATTGGGACGGTTCTTTTGTCAGCTTTTTGATGCGCGGATGGCCGACCTTTGCGCTGCAGCCTTTTGAAGATTCCGGAAAATTCCGCAAAAAATATTCTAAGCCCGCCGACAGAGCCAGTATCCTGGGGGTGGTCTTTGCACTGCGCTGGCGAGCGTTAGAATCGATAGAAGAGGTAAGACAAATATTGTTCTTACCAATCTCATTATATAGTTTGAAGAATAATTGTCAAGGAAAAATCAGCGAAAACACTATGAAAATCCTGCGGGTGCAAAGATCGCAGGCGCTCCGCCTGCACATCCATTGTCTTTTGTGTCATTCACCAACTAAAACTTGCAAAAATTCGTAAGAATTGATACAATGTGTCAAATACATAGGTTCTTAGCATATTGGGGGATACTATGAACTTCAAAGGGTCAGACAGAAAGAAGGCCTCTGAGTTGTTATTTGATTCCCTGCAGGAACAGATCCTGCAGGGTGTTTATCATGCGGGCGAAAAGCTGCCGACGGAACGCGAACTGGCGAAGCGGTACGGCCGCAGCCAGACCTCCGTCCGGGAAGCGCTGCGGCTCCTCGAGAGCGCCGGCTATATCGACGTTGTACAGGGCGGCGGGATCCTCGTCCGGGCGCCCGGCTACCGCGCAGCGGTGGATGCGCTGCAGGAGCTCCTGATCCTGCGGAGGGTCTCTTCGCACGATGTGTTTGAGTTCTTCGCGAAGCTCGGCCCGAAGAACGCCGAGCTCGCCGCGGAGCGGCGCACGGAGGAAGACCTGCAGTCTTTACTGGAGGAGCTCCGGTCCATCCTGGAGGGAGAGGCGAGCAGCGACCGGTTCTACCAGGCGTTCGCCATAGTCCAGGTGAATATTGCGAGGGGGACGCACAACCCGGTGAGCGGCAGGGTCGGGCGCGCCGCGCGGGAGGTCCGGCCGGCAGAGAGCCGGGTGGACCTCGGGGGACTGGCGCCGGACCGGCTCGTCCGGGAGTACAAGCGCCTGTATGAGTGCATCGAGGCGCAGGACGCGCAGGGTGCCGGGATCTTCGCTACGCGCTGCTGGGTGATCTTCAAAGAGATGCGGCGGATGTATCTGCTCGGGCCGGACCGGGAGATGTCGGCTTCCGGCGGACGAAAGCGCTCGGATGAAATCTGCCGGAAGCTCCGCGAGGAGATCCTGCGGGGAAACCTCCGACCGGGCGACCGGCTGCCGCCGGAGCGGACGCTGGCGGAACTCTACGGATGCAGCCGTCCGGTGGTCCGCGAAGCCATCAAGATGCTGGAACTTCGGAACCTGGTGACCCTCGTGCAGGGCAGCGGCTGCTATATCAACGAATTTACGACGCAGGAGATCGGCAGGGTGATGAGCATCCTGAAGCAGCAGAAGATCGTGACGCCGCAGCAGCTGCTGGAATTCCGCTTCCTCGCCGGCACGACGGTCGCCGGATGGTCAGCCGCCCGCCGGACCGCTCCGGAGCTGGCGGCGATGCAGGAGGCGCTTCAGAAGGCGAGGGAGGCGCTTTCGGATCCGCGGGAATTCCGGCAGCAGATCCTTGCCTTCAAGCAGGAGATGGCCGCAAGCTGCCACAACGAATTCATCCTGATCCTGAATGACATGACGGAGTTCGCGGACCCGGACGGACACAGGCTCTCGGAGACGTTCCCACGGGAGGCCGACCTCAAAGTCCTGGAGCAGTGCGAGGCCTTGTGCGACGCCATCGCGCGGCGGGACGTCGAGCGGGCGGCCGGGATCGATCTCGAACACCTCACCTATATCGGCACACAGATCGCGGAAACCCCGGAGCTTCTCTGAGAGGCGCCGGGGTCATTTCCTGCATTGTATTCTCGCCGAACCTGTGATAGTATTATCATGTATGGACAGGTGCTGTGCGAAGCCGCGGCACCGGGAAGAATGGTATTAAAAAAAGGAGATTTCAGTTATGATTGCTAAGAGTATGGCACCTTTCCTCGCCGGCAGCTCCCAGATCAGAGCGATGTTTGAGGAAGGCAAGAAGATGGCGAAGGTCTTCGGCAAAGAGAACGTCTATGATTTCAGCGTAGGCAACCCGGGCCTCAATCCGCCGCAGGAAGTATTCGACGCGATTGACTACATCAACCACGAGATGGATCCGCACGACGTTCACAGCTATCCGGCGAACGCGGGATTCGAATCCACCCGTCAGGCGGTTGCGGACGACCTCAACAAGCGTTTTGGCATGGACTACACGTTCAACAATATCATCATGACCGTCGGCGCGGGCTCCGCGATCAACGTCATCATGAAGACCGTCTTTGACCCGGGCGACAAGCAGATCGTGTTCGCTCCGTACTTCGTGGAATACGCGAACTGGGCCAGAAACTACGGCGCCGAGACGATCGTGATCCCGCCGAACGAAGCAGGCGGCTTCGAACCGGATGCGCAGCAGCTCAAGGCCGCGCTCGAGCCGGGCGTCAAGATCGTCATCATCAACAACCCGAACAACCCGACCGGCGCGATCTACTCCGAAGAGTCCATCAAGGCCGTCGCGGAAGTCCTCAAGGAAGCGGAGAAGGAATACGGCCACCCGATCTACATCCTGTCCGACGAGCCGTACAGAGAACTCGTCTACACGGATCAGAAGGTTCCGTTCATCCCGCATTACTATGACGACACCATGATCGCGTACTCCTGGTCCAAGTCCCTGTCGATGCCGGGCGAGCGCATCGGCTACGTCGCGGTCGGTCCGAAGTCCGACAATCCGGACGAATTCATCGCGGCTGCGATCGTCGCGAACCGCGTCTGCGGCGACACCAACGCGCCGTCCATGATGCAGCTCGTCGTCGAGAGATGCATCGATGCGAGAGCGGACCTCGGCTACTACAAGAAGAACGCGGCAGATCTCTACAAGATCGTCACGGATGCCGGCTTCACCGCCATCTATCCGCAGGGCGCGTTCTATATGTGGATCAAGAGCCCGGACGAAGACGTCGCGAACTTCGTCAACGCGGCGAAGGATGAGCGCATCCTGATCGTCAACGGCAACGCGTTCGCGGGCCCTGGCTACGTCAGAGCGTCCTTCTGCATCGCGAACGAGACCATCCAGCGATCGGCAGAGTCCTGGAAGAACCTCGGGAAGAAGTATTTCGGCTAATATTCAAAAAAGGACAAAATAACGGACCCCCGGAAGTCGGATCTGAAAACCGGCTTTTGGGGGTCCGTTTTGTCATGTTCAACTCAGGAACCCGCTGATAATCTGCTCCTCGGCCTCCTGCTCGGTGAGCCCCAGCGTCATCATCTTGATCAGCTGGTCGCCGGCGATCTTGCCGATCGCGGCCTCGTGGATGAGCGCGGCGTCCACGTTGTTCGCGTCCAGCTGCGGGACCGCGACGACGCGCGCCTTGTCCATGATGATCGCGTCGCACTCCGCGTGCCCGTGGCAGGCGGTGTTGCCGACGATGGCGGCTTTAAACATCTGGTAGGAGCTGTCCTTGGCGACCGAACGTGAGATGACGTCCGTGCTGGAATCTTCGCCGTTGAGCTGGACTGCTTAAAATGA
>CAYLSR010000078.1:0-6972 GCA_964385855.1 uncultured Mogibacterium sp. | reverse complement strand
TCGCGAACTTCTGGCACAAGCTGACGCACGAAACACCGCTGACCGACGAGGAGATCGCGGAGCTCCGGGACGGCCATGAACCGTTCCTGGACAGGATCCTCTCGACGGCCGTCAAGGTCATTCGCTGAGGAAAGGAATGGATGAGATGAAGATTTTGAGTAACGATCAGAAAGACTACGTCCTGAACGTGACGATCCAGATCTCCAAGGAAGAATTCGACAAGGCGAGGATGACCGCCTACCTCGATCATACGGACCGGTATCCGGTGCCGGGCGTCGCGGCGGGGAACGCGGACCTCGGGATGCTGGAGAGCACCTACGGTCCGGCCGTCCTCTATGACGAAGCGCTGGAGAAGGCGGTCCCGGAGCTGTTCAACCGCTTCCTGAAAGAAGAGCAGATCCGCATCGTCGGCAGGCCTCAGATGGACGACATGAGATTTGCGGGCGGCGGGGTTCTCTTCCACGTGAAGGCGGACCTCTACCCGGAGATCGAGCTCGGGCAGTACAAGGGGATCCTCGTGCCGTACCTCCGGATGGGGGAACAGGACCGCTTTGAGCAGGCGGTCCTCCAGAAGGCCTGCGAAAACATGAAGGGCGAGATCCCGCCGCACATGGTCGAGCAGAAGATGAACGCGATCATCGCCAGAGAGAAGCTCAACGTCAGCAACGAGGCGATCTACCACCTCCTCGCGGACGCGGAGGTCATTTTGAAGCAGGCGTACGAGGCGGCCGGAGCGGTCCGCCCGAAGGTGCAGTACCGCCGGGAGGCGATGGACCTGATGCTTCAGACCGTTTCGGAGGCGCACCAGAACGACTGGCAGGAGTTCTTCCGGGAGCAGATCAAGGTGATGGCCGAGCGGTATCACGACCTGCCGGAGGACTATGACCACCAGCTGGAAGAGATCATCAAAAAGCGCCAGAAGGACAAGAACCGGATGGAAAAGGAGGCGCTCATCGAGGAGATCTTCAAGGCTTATCTGGGTTCGCTCGAGCTGACGGAAGAGCAGTGGCGCAACCAGCGCTCGATGCAGGCCGCAAGGGAAGTCTGCGTGGATCTGCTGCTTGACGCGGTCTCCGCGAAGGAGGGGATCACGGTCTCGAGCTCCGAGCTGCACGACGCGGTCGAGGAGATCGCCGCGCAGGTCAACATGACGCCGGAAGAAGTGGAGAACAAGATGGATCTTGAGCCGCTCCGCTGGAAGCTGGCGAGAGACAAGGCCATGATGCTGATCTTGAACAGCGCTTCGACGGACGAAGCGCTGCGCGCAAAGTTGATCAAAGAAGCGGAGCGGAAGGCTGCGGAGCAGAAAGAACAGCAGGCCTGATGCCCGGATCCGATGAAGAGGTGAGATGCAGGTGGAAGAAAGACCGCAGGAAGAAATCCGGAAAAGTCCGCTGGAGACGGAGAAGATTTCGAAGCTCCTGGTCAGCTTCTGTATTCCGTCGCTGGCGAGCAGCCTGGTCACGTCTGTGTACAACATCGTGGACCAGCTGTTCATCGGCAACGTGCTCGGCGTGAACGGGAACGCCGCGACCAACGTCGTCTTCCCGGTCGTCACGCTGATCACGGCGCTTTCGCTGATGTGCGGGGTGGGCCCGTCCGCGGCGATGAATATCAATCTGGGGACCGGCAAACCGAAGGAAGCGGCAAAAGCCGTCGGCGGAGGGTTCGGCCTGATGGTGCTCTGTGGGCTCATCGTCATGCTCCCGATGCTCCTGTGGACCCGGCCGATCCTGATGTTCTTCGGCTGCACGGAGGTCATCCTGCCGCTGGCCCTGCCGTACGCGAGGATCATCTCGCTGTCGTTCATCTTCTCAATGATCGGCGCTTCCGGGCCGTTCCTCATCCGCGCGGACGGAAGCCCGATGTTCGCGCTGGCCTGCATCGCCGTCGGTTCGGTCCTCAATATCGTGCTGGACGCGGTCTTCATCCTGATCTTCGGCTGGGGCATTCAGGGTGCAGCCTGGGCGACGCTGATCGCACAGGCGGTTTCGGCGGCGATGGTGATCCGGTACATGACGCGATTCAAGGTCCTGAAGCTGACGAGAGAGGACTTCCTGCCGGACGCGGCGCTTTACTGCAGGATGGCGGCGATCGGCGCGGGCCCGGCGTTCAACTTCCTGACGCAGGCGATGGTCCAGATCCTTCTGAACAATTCGCTGAAGGTCTACGGTGCGGCTTCTCCGTACGGCAGCGAGCGGTGTCTGGCGGTCGCCGGCGTGGCG
The DNA here is from genome assembly GCA_964385855.1 of uncultured Mogibacterium sp. Lineage (GTDB taxonomy): Bacteria > Bacillota > Clostridia > Peptostreptococcales > Anaerovoracaceae > CAYLSR01. Next base: position 4,747 of record CAYLSR010000078.1, on the reverse strand, counting down.
AACAAGGTCAATACGCTCGCGGTCGCGATCGTCGTCGGCCTGACGAACGGGCTCCAGCCGATCTCCAGCTATAATTTCGGACGAAAGAACTACCGCCGCGTCATACAGGCGTCAAAAGCCGTCGTCGGGACTGTCCTGCTTTCGGGCTTTGTGATCTTCCTGCTGTACCGGCTGTTCCCGGTGCAGATCGTATCGTTCTTCGGGGAAGGGGACGAACTGTACTTCGACTTCGCGAAGAAGTACTTCCGGATCTTCTACCTGCTGATCGCGCTGTTCGGGCTGCAGAGTTCGATCGCCGGATTTTTCTCCTCGCAGGGGAAAGTCAGCAAGTCGATCACGATCTCGCTGGTGCGCCAGGTGATCTTCTTCCCGCTGATGCTGCTGATCCTGCCGAGGATCTTCGGGCTGACCGGCGTGCTGTGGTCCGGCCCGGTCTCGGATCTCGCGATGGCGGTCGTCGCCGGGACGCTGTTCGCGAAGGAGCTGCGCAAGCTGGAAGCGCTGTCGGAGGCGCAGGTGGAACAGGAATAGAAAACAAGGATGGGAATAAAACAGGAGACCGGGCTAAGCCTCGGTCTCCATTTTGTTCATGTAGTCGTCGAGCTTCTGAAGATCGCAGACGCAGTAGCGGCCTTTGACGTAGTCGATCAGGCCGAGTTCCTTGAGCTCCTTGATCTTGCGGGTCACCGTGATGCGGTTGAGCCCCAGGAGGTCCGCCAGCATCTGCTGGTTGAGCTTCTCCCGGATCATGATCATTCCCTGATACGGGACGCCGTAGTCCTCCGCAAATGCCTTCAGGATCTTGCAGATCTTCCAGGAAGCGGTCTGATGCGGCCCCAGCCGGATGTGCTCCATGGACGAGAGGAATTTGAAGGCCATGGATTCGCAGACGTCCATCACGATGTCGATGTCCTTCTTTAAAGCGCGCTTCAGATCGCATTTATCGATCCGGATCAGCTGTGAAGGGACCATGGTCTTAAAGAGGATCGGGCAGGGATAATCGATCAGCATGCACTCTTCCAGAAACATCGAGCCCGGCTCCATGTAGTTGTAGACGCGCTGTACACCGGAAAAGGAGACCTCCATGCAGAGGACCCGGCCGGATTTGACGATGTAGCAGCAGTTCGGGATCTCGCCGATCTCATTCAGCTCATAATCTTTCGGGTAGGTGATCAGCTTTCCGAGCGGCTCCAGCCGTTCGATGCCGCGTGACATGCGAAGCAGATGATACGGAAGAACGTCAGACTGCTTCGGATCCGTGTATCGGTTCATCGTGCACCTCCAAAAGAACGATGTCACAAATCGTTATTTCTTTAACACACTGCTTCAATAAAAAAACTCCCAATTATCCCAAATAAACTATATATCGCGATGTCTGGAAAAAGCAAGTAGCCGATGTTACTGTCAGAAATGAAAGATCAAAAAAAACAGGGATCAGAGCAGGTGCGTGATGATGACTTCCGTCAGCAGCGCGGTCACGCAGCAGCTGAACGTGACGGCAAAAAGACCTTTGCCGTGCCGGGCTGCGAGGATCCCCGCGACCAGCGCCAGCGCGCCCGCCAGCGGGTACTGCGTCGCGGACAGGATTGCCGGGAACGTCATGACCGCGAGCGTGACGTACGGGACATAATAGAGGAACGACTGGATGAACTCGTTCCGGATCGGCTCCTTCAGGAGGAGAAAAGGCGTCACGCGGATCAGATAGGAAGCGGCCGCGAGCACCAGAAGATAGACCGTGAAAGATGTACCCATTTCGAAGACCTCCTTTGTATGTTATCGGACCGATCGGAACTGACGGCCCAGACTGTACATCCCGTGCATCCTGGACATGCCGGAAGCCCCGGCAAAGACAGGCCGCAGGAACTGCGCCGCTGGGCGGACCCTTCTGCGGTCGGAAGCTGCAGGAGCGCTTTCCCGGGATGTCTCTTCGCCCGCGGCGGTTTCGACGTGCGGGAAGAAATACGCCGCGCCGCCGCAGATCAGAAGCGTCAGGAGGATCGTCCTCGTGCCGGACGAGAGCGCGGAGATTCCCGGCAGGACGGATGCAGACCAGCTTGCCGCGAAGCTGATCAGAATGACCCCGGAAACGACGTTGTTTCTGGTTGTATCCGGGATGATGCAGGCGAGGAACATCCCGTAGAGCGCGACGCCGAGCGCGCTGGCGATCCGAAGCGGCAGGATGCTGCCCGCAAGGACGCCGACGGCCGTGCCGGCCGCCCAGCAGGGAGCGGCGGTGAGGACGGCGCCGTAGCTGTAGTACGGGTTGAGATATCCGGGCTGCGCGACCGCGATCCCGAACAGTTCGTCGGTGATGTCATACGCGATGAGGAGCCGGTGCAGGAGCGGGATCTCCGGGTCCAGCCGCTGGCTCATCGCGCCGGACATCAGGAGATAGCGCGCGTTTGCCACGAACAGCACGAGCGCGAGCTCGAGGCAGGTCGCCTTGACGCCCATGGAAGCGTATGCGGCGTACTGCCCCGCGGAAGCGTTGCAGACCAGACTGGTCAGCAGCCCCTGAACGGACGTCAGACCGATCTTGCGGGCAGCGATGCCGAGGGTGAAAGAGACCGCGAAATAGCCGGCGCCGATCGGCAGACCGGCCTTCATCCCATTCTTAAAAGCCTGTGTATTTGCACGGAAACTGTAGTTCATGTTCCGGATCCTCCTTGTGTCTGTTCACTTGCGAAGCCTACTATAACACAGGACTTGAAATCAGTAAAACGAATGATTATAATGACAACATAAGAATATCTAATGATGGCATTGAGAGGGACCCGATGCGGGAGGAGCGATGATTTCCAGGTTTGAAGTGTTCTGCAAGGTGGTGGAAGAGGGCAATTTCACCCGGGCGGGAGAGAAGATCGGCTATTCACAGAGCGCCGTCAGCCAGGCGGTCCGGGGTCTGGAGCGGGAACTCGGCGTCGTCCTGCTGGAGCGGCGCAAGGACGGCATCGTCCTCACCCGGGACGGGGAGGAATTCTATCCGTACATCCTGAGGATCCGTATGTCCGAAGACGCGCTCGAAAAGAAGCGGCAGGAGATGCACGGGCTGGAGAACAGGACAGTGCGGATCGGGGCATTCACCAGCGTCACGAGGAACCGCCTGCTTCCGCTGATGCGGGCTTTTAAAGAGCGCTACCCCAGCGTGACGTTTGAACTGCTGCAGGGGGATTACGAAACCATCGTCGCGTGGATCGAGGAGGGGACGGTCGACTTCGGATTTGCGGACGGGAACGCCGTCAGCGGCTACGAAAGCCTGCTCCTGTACAAAGAGGAGATGCAGGCGGTCTTCCGGGCCGGACATCCGTACGCGGGCAAGGAGCGGGTCACGCTCGAGGAGATCGCGCGGGAGCCGTTCATCCTGATCGACGAGGGGGAATTCAGCGAACCGCTGCTCGCGTTCCGGTCGAAGGGGATCGAGCCGGAGATCGCCTACCGGGTCACGGATGACTATACGATCCTCGAGATGGTCCGGCAGGGGTTCGGTGCGGCGATGCTCTATCCGCAGCTGTTCGCCGGCGGGATCGCGGACGATCTGACGGTGCTGCCGATCAAAGATGCCCCGGTCCGCCCGGTCACGATCATCTGGCGCAACTGGGAGACGCTCCCGCTCGCGAGCCGCCGGTTCATCAGCTTCATCGGGGCCGCCTACCGGGACTGAGGCCGGGCGAAGGAGAAAAAAAGAGGACAGGGGCCTTTTATACTCCTCTGTCCTCTTTCTGATCTTCCATCTTTTTCTATTCCAGCACGTAGACCGTCGCGTCGTGCCTGCCCCAGTTGACGGCTTCCTTCGTGCTCCGCATGTAGACGTCGATGCGCGTCCCTTTGGAGGACTGCCCGCTGTCGTTCGCGACCGCGACGCCGTAGCCTTCGATGTAGAGCCGCGTGCCGTACGGAATGACGGACGGGTCGACCGCGCACGTGCCGTAGTAGCAGTGTTCCCCGATCGCGCTCGTGGCGTTCCGGCCAAAGTAGTAGGCGGCCGTGTTGGAAGTGAAGGTGTCCGTCCACGTGGTCTCCTCGCTTTCACCGGTGATCGAGGTCCCGCATCGCAGGATGTGATCCGAACCTTCGGTGATCCACTCCTTGATCTCTGTGGACTCGCTGTCCTTCTTGCCGTTGATGTACGTCGTGATGTGGGTGACGACGGCTTCGCCTTCCTTGCCCTCGGTCTCCTCGATGACGCCGGACTCCAGTTCCGGATCCAGGATGAGCACATCCTTCGGAACGATGGTCTCCTGCGCCTCCGACGTCTCCTTGCGGACATCCTTCACCTCGATGCGCGTCTTCGCGCCGACGGCCTGATCCGCCGCAGGCGAGAGGATGTCGTCCTCATCGTAGGTGACCCCGTTCTTCGCGAGGTTCTCCGCGACCGTCCCCGGGATCAGGGTGAACTCCACGGTCTCTCCGGCGATCACGGCGGAGGAGGCGATGCCGCGCTTCACCGTGACGGTGGAACCGGCCCGGATTTTTCCGGCAGGTTCCGCGGAGACGACATCCGCGTCCGTGAAATCGATCCCGGCTTCCCGCAGGACGCCTTCCGCCGACGAAGACCGCGCGAGCAGCGTCTGTTCGGTCTGACCGTCCATCGTCATTTCGATGACGGTCACCGGCGCGGGCAGCAGGTAGAGGACGGCCAGCACGATCAGCACGACCGCGGCCAGCAGGGATGTGAGCCCGATGATCTTATTTCTGCGGCTGCTCAGGATCAGCGCGCCGATGGATCTCCTTTTTTTCTTCTCGTTCA
>CAYLSR010000077.1:0-6984 GCA_964385855.1 uncultured Mogibacterium sp. | reverse complement strand
TCGACCCGCGCGTCGCCGGCCATCTGGATGATGTTGCAGCCATCCTTCGTCTTGAGCGAGATGGTCTTGCAGATGCGGGCGCCTTCCACCCCGACCGCCTCCGCGGCCAGATCGACCGTCGCGCTGGAGACGTCGAATTCCAGGATGCGGTCCTCGATGCCGTACTGTCTGAAGTATTCTCTGACTTTCTCTATGGACATGCTTACTCCTTCCTGCAGTCGCAGTACCTGAACAATCATTTCATTTTATCATAACTGGCGTTCGGATGCTACAGGAACCTTCCGAAGAGCCCCGCGAAGGCCGAATTGGTCTCTAATACAAATTGAGTCGCCGGACGGCGAACTGTTTCGGCTCAAATTTGTATATTTGTACAAATTATAATTAATTATTTGTTTATGTTGACAAACATCAAATGCCTGTGTATAATACTTCCATTGCTGAAAAAAATTTGCAACGCAAAATCTGCAAGTGCAGAACTACGAAAGGGAACAATCGGAATGGAAAAGAAAGAACACTCAAGAGAATCCTGGGGAAGTAACATCGGCTTCCTGCTGGCCGCGGTCGGTTCGGCCGTCGGCCTGGGCAATATGTGGGGCTTCCCCTACAAGATGGGCACGCACGGCGGCTTCGCCTTCCTGCTGCTCTACCTGCTGCTCCTCATCTTCGCCGGCTACGTGCTGGTCATGACGGAGCTGGCGCTCGGCCGTTCGACCGGGCAGTCCGTCGTCCTTGCGTATAAGAAGGTCCGCAAGGAGTACGCCATCATCGGCTGGTTCGGCGCCATCGTGCCGTTCCTCATCATGGGCTTCTACTGCTATCTGGGCGGCTACTGCCTCAAATACACCATCGCCAACTTCGGTGACATCTTCGGCGCGAGCTGGGGTGTCGGCGGCGTCGACGGACCGACCTACTTCTCCGAGCTCATGGTCGACAGAGGGCAGTCCGCGCTGTTCACGATCCTCTTCTGTCTGATCGCGATCATCATCGTCAGCCAGGGCGTCTCGGAAGGGATCGAGCGGTTCAACAAGATCGCGATGCCGGCCCTGTTCTTCATGCTCCTGATCGTCATCATCCGCAGCGTGACGCTACCGGGCGCAGGCGCCGGTCTGGCGTTCCTGTTCAAGCCGAACTTCGAGGTCTTCAAGGGCACCGGCTGGATCTCCGTGCTGGCTTCCGCCGGCGGGCAGCTCTTCTTCTCGCTCTCCGTCGCGATGGGCATCATGGTCACCTACGGCTCCTACCTCTCCAAGGAAGAAGACCTGGAGAAAAACAGCCTGATCATCGCGATCGCCGACACCACGATCGCGGTCATGGCCGGTCTGGCCATCTTCCCGGCGGTCTTCTCGCAGGGCCAGGACCCGGCGGGCGGCGTCGGCCTCCTGTACATGACGCTGCAGACAGTCTTCAACAGCATGGGCGGCTTCGGCCCGATCTTCGGGACGATCTTCTACCTGCTCGTCGCGATCGCCGCGATGACTTCCGCGATGTCGATCCTCGAGGCGATCATCGGCTCCTTCATCGACATGCACATGAACGCCGGCAAGGGCAACCAGCGCAAAAAGATGGCCTGGATCTTCGGTCTGCTGACCATGGTCGAAGGCGTCCTCGTCGCGCTGGACGGCCTCGGCACGTACTTCCCGCCGATGTTCGGCCGCTTCTGCTGGGTCGACGGTTTCGACCTGATGGGTGAAGGCGTCCTGATGCCGATCGCCGCGTTCGCGACGACGATCTTCTTCGGCTGGATCGACAGAGAGGTCCTGCCGAAGGAAGTCGAGATCGGTTCACAGTTCAAGACGGAGAAGTTCTACCGCTTCTGCATCCGCTGGATCGCCCCGATTTTCACCCTGCTCGTCCTGCTCGGACAGCTCGACTCCTTCTTCGGATTCGGCTGGTTCTGATCCCGGAAAAAAGCCACACAAAAAGCGCTTCCCTGCGAAGCGCTTTTTTAGTTGCCTTATGTCGCGTCAGATTTCCCGGCGGCCCTCCACGGCCTTGAGGAGCGTGACCTCATCGGCGTACTCCAGATCGCCGCCGACCGGGATGCCGTGGGCGATCCGCGTGACCTTCAAGCCCGCCGGCTTCAGGAGCCGCGCGATGTACATGGCGGTCGCCTCCCCCTCGATGTTGGGGTTGGTCGCGAGGATGATCTCCTTGACCTCGTCGTCGCCCTGCAGCCGCACGATCAGGGATTTTAGGTTGATGTCGTTCGGCCCGATGCCCTCCGTCGGCGAGATCGCCCCGTGGAGCACATGGTAGCGACCGTTGTACTCCCGGATGCGCTCCATCGCCATGACGTCCTGCGGCGATTCCACCACGCAGAGCAGGCTGCCGTCCCGGCCGCCGTCCGCGCAGATCGCGCAGGGATCCTGATCCGTCAGGTTGCCGCAGACGCTGCAGTAGTGCAGGCTGCTCTTGGCCGACCGGATCGACTCCGCGAGCCGCTCCGCCTCCTGATCGGACAGCGAAAGGATATGAAAAGCAAGCCGCTGGGCGGTCTTCTCCCCGACGCCCGGAAGCTTGGACAATTCATGGATCAGCCGGCTGAGCGGCCTCGGATACTGCCTCCCCGCCATCACATTCCAGGGATCCCGAATCCGCCGGTGATCTTGCTCATCTCGCGCTCCGCCAGCTCGTCCATCTGGCGCAGGCCTTCGTTGACCGCCGCGATGACGAGATCCTGCAGCATCTCAACATCGTCCGGATCCACGACGTCTTTGTCGATCTTGAGGCTGACGAGCTCCTTCTTGCCGTTCACGACGGCTTCGACAGCGCCGCCGCCGGCGGTCGCCGTGATCTCCTTCTTCTCGATGTCCTCCTGCGCGAGCTCCATCTCACGCTGCATCGCCTGCAGCTGCTTGACCTGGTTGCGCATATCGCCGGCACTCGCTTTTTTCTTCTTGCCGGCTCTCATTCCCTTGCCCATGACTGTTTTCCTCCTGTATTAATGATCAATTGTCTATGATATCCACCGGCATCCCGAACAGCGCGCTGGCGCTCTCCGCTAACTCCTCGAGATACTGGTCTTCACCCACCTGTGCCGGCTCCGCGTCCGCGAGGATCTCCTCGTAGGAAACCTCCGCCGCTGCGTCGTCCCAGTCCGGCATCGCGTGCTGCGGAACGTCGGTCTCCGCCGGTTCCGGCTCCGGATCCGGTGCCTTAGCCTGCATCGTCGTGATGTCGCCGCCCCGCAGCGTGACGAACGTGCGGCTGCCGAGCAGCTGCTTTGCCGCCCGTTCGATGAGCGGCCGGCTGTTTTCGGCCAGCGCCAGCTTGTTTTTCTTCACGATGATCCGAAGTTCATCGTTCCGGAAGAAGTCGACCCGGCTGTTGCCCCCGACCATGATCTGGAAACTCAGGTCAGAGCGCGAAATCTCCTCGCAGATGTCGGTCCAGAGCTTCTCCGCGTCGAACGGCTGCTGCGAAGGTGCCGGTTTCGCAGGTTTCTTCGATGGCTCCGCCTCCCGGGCGATTTGCGGCGCGGCTTTCGGTCTGATCGGTGCGCTCTGCGCCGGCGGTGCCTGGCGGGCAGGTGCCTGCGGCGGTGCCGGCCTGCGGATCGATCCGGAAGCGCGCGGGGCTGCCTGCGGCATCCCGGTCAGCGGGGCCTGCGCCCCGTTCATCAGCCGGATCAGCGCGGTCTCGAGCAGAATCCTCGGCTGCGTGGAATACCGCCCCAGATTCAGATATTCGGACAAGAGCCGGATGCTGAACTCCAGCTCCTCCGCGGTGAAGGCCTCCGCCTGCGCGCGAAGTCTGGAGATGTTTTCTTCGGAAGCGTTGACGACGCCCTTTGGGTCCTGCACGTATTTAACAACCATGAGATCCCGGTAATGGGCCAGTCCGTCCGCCAGCAGCTGCCGCGCGTCCTTGCCCTCCCGAACCGCCTGATTGACGAGGGTGAGCACCCGCCCGGTCTCTCCGGACCGGATCGCGTCCGTCAGCTCCAGGTAGAACCCCGTGCCGGCGCTGCCGATGTATTCGAGGACCAGATCCTCCGTCACGAGCTCATCGCCCGCGCTGATGCACTGCTCCAGAATGCTGAGCCCGTCGCGGACCGAACCGTCCGCCCTCGACGCGACGACGCCGAGCGCCTCGTCCGTGATGCGGACGCCCTTGCGGCTGCAGATCTGCCGCATGCCGCTGATGAGCTCGGTCTCCGAGACCCGCTTGAAGTTGAGCGTCATGCAGCGGGAGCGGATGGTCGCGCGGACCTTCTCCGGATTGGTCGTCGCGAGGATGAAGATGGCGTTTTCCGGGGGGTCTTCCAGCGTCTTGAGGAACGCGTTCTCCGCCGCCGCGCTGAGCATGTGGACCTCATCGATGATGTAGACCTTGTACTGCCCGATGACCGGCGGGTACTGCACCGAATCGATGATCGCCCGAAGATCCTCCACGCCGTTGTTGGAAGCCGCGTCGAGCTGGACCACATCGAGGAACCGCCCCTGGCGGATCGCCTCGCAGTTTGGGCAGGTGCAGCACGGCTTGTCGCGGTCCGGCAGATCCGCCGTGCAGTTGACCGCCTTCGCGAGGATCCTCGCCGTCGTGGTCTTGCCGGTGCCCCGGGTCCCCGTGAACAGGTACGCCTGACTGACCGTCCCCTGCGCCAGCTGATTGCGCAGGATCCTGACGATGTGCTTCTGTCCGATGATCTCTTCAAACCGCTCCGGCCGTTCCGACCGGTAGAGCGCAAGATGCATGGCGTCCTCCCTTTCCCGACTGATACCGACACACTCTCTGATATGTCAAACGCCCTCAGATAACCTGCAGCAACGGAAGAGGCTGGTCTGCGGCACACGGGTGTCACCGCTTATTGCTGCTTCCTCTCGGACCTGACACGGTTCACGGCTTCCCATTGCGCAGGGCCCCGACCGGCTGCAGGTTATCTAAGGGCGCTTTAATCGCCCTACTATTATATGACCAAACGGGGCTGATGTCAACTGCGCCACCGATGGTTTCAGGCCCCGGGATTCTGTGATATAATGATTGAAATCATTCCTCACATTCGAAAGGTCAGCCATGAGACTCGACAAATACCTCTCCGACATGGGCATCGGCGCCCGCTCGGAACTCAAAAAAATCATCCGCAAAGGCCACGTAACCGTAGGCGGCTCGGTCGTCACGGATCCCGGCCACGCGGTCCTCGAGGACTCCGCGGTCGCGGTGAACGGCGTCCCGGTGCGTTACGAAGCGTTCGCCTACTACATGCTCCACAAGCCCGCTGGCGTCATCACCGCCAGCGAAGATCCCCGTGAAGAAACCGTCATCGACCTTCTCCCGGAGCCCCGGCGCAAAGACCTCTTCCCGGTCGGCCGACTGGACCGCGACACGGAGGGGCTCCTCCTCATCACCAACGACGGTCCCCTTGCGCACCGCCTGCTTTCGCCGAAGCACCACGTCGACAAGGTCTACTTCGCCCGCGTCGCCGGCCTGGTGACCGAGGAGACCGTCCGAGCATTCCGCGACGGCTTGAAACTCCCGGACGGCCTCGACTGCCTCCCGGCAGAACTCGAGATCCTCGCGGCTTCCTCCGGGCCGGACCCGGTCTCCGAAGTCCGCATCACGATCCGCGAAGGCAAATTCCACCAGATCAAGCGCATGTTCCAGGCGGTCGGCATGGAAGTCCTCTACCTGAAGCGCCTCTCCATGGGCCCGCTGGCGCTGGACCCTGCACTGGCGCCGGGCGACTGCCGCAAACTGACGCCAAACGAACTGAAGGCCCTGGACCTGTGAGGTCCAAGGGCCTTTTTTATTACCCGTCAATCCGGTGCCTCTCAATTGACGGGTGATCGTAATTCTTTGCATCACCCGTCAATCCGGTGCCTCTCAATTGACGGGTGATCGTAATTCTTTGTATCACCCGTCAATCACAGCGCCAGATCACACAACTCTTCCTCATAGCCGAGCGCCAGCGCCCGGCCGACCAGGTGGCCGAAGGTCAGGGCGCGGCCGTGGCTGATGCCCGGCATCGTGACCGGATAAGAATTCGCGAAGAAATCCCCCTGCACGTTGCCGACGGCGTAGAGGCCGTCGATTGGGTCGTCGTTTTCGTCGCAGACCGCGGAGCGGTTGTTCACGTGGAGGCCGTACGGCACATCGAGGAGCCAGGCGGCGATCTTGCAGGCGTAGAATGGCGGGTTTTTCACGGAGCTGAGGAACCGCGCAGGGGCGCCGAAGTCCTTATCTACGCCGGTTTCGCACATGTGGTTGTAGCGGTCGACGGTGCGGAGCAGGTTATCGGCCGGGACGTGGATGATGGATGCCAGTTCTTCCAGGGAGTTCGCCCGCAGGAATCTGCCCTTCTCCACGGCGGCTTCGATGCGGCTTTCCGCGTTTTTGAGCGCGAACTGCGCCTTGTTCGGCTCCATACGGTGGTAGTGCGAAATGCAGTCGCCGTCGAAGATCGCCCAGGTGATGTTGCCCGGGGCGTTCATACGAGCGTTTGTGACGATCGGTTCGTAGGCGACTTCGCAGCAGAACCGCTTACCGTCCCGGTCCACGTAAAGCCAGCTCGAGTCGAAGCCCGGTGCGAAGATCTCGAGGTTGACCGGGTGGACCATCGGCGCCGGATAGCAGCGGGACCGAGCCGCGCCGACCCGCATACCGAGCAGGATCCCCTCGCCGTTGCTCCCTTCCTTTGGCGTATACTCGCACCGATCCGCGCGAAGCGCCAGCGGACACCATAGCTCCATGAGCTTGCGGTTGGTCGCGATGGATAACGTAAAATAAGTTTCGCAAATTCAATAAAAAAGATAGACATATATAATTCCATGTCTAAGAAGAGATGTCTTTCATCATTACTTAAACTTTGTAGGAACATTCAATAGTATATATTCACTGTGCAATGATCAGGATCATCAGGATCCATTTCAACCAGAATATCTTCTCCGATTTCCCTCCTGAGTCCTTCAGTTACTGCCGGAACAAACACAACCTCAAGATACTCAGCTGTAGTTTTGATCATTCGCTTATTGAACTTGTCCTGCT